>DASSGT010000001.1:0-8529 GCA_035693345.1 Puia sp.
AACACCGTACACTCCCTGTATCAAAATCGGGCAGTATGGGTAAAAAGCATGAATTAATGATTTGGATTATAATGATTTAAGAAAATGGCACCAGATTCGCACCCACTTCCAAACTTCCAGTCTTCCATACTTCCAGACTAAAAATGTGCTATGCTGAAAAATTATCTTTCCCTCGCATTCAAAATCCTGAAAAAACAAAAGGTATTTTCCCTGATTAATGTTTTTGGTCTGACCGTAGGGATCACCTGCTGCCTGATGATTTTCCTTTTTATCAGGCACGAAACGAGCTTTGATAATTTTCATACAAACGGCAAAAACATTTATCGTGTGGTCAGGCAGGCCGATTTGAACGGCAGCGGAAGCCTGGATGATATTGCCTACCTCGCCGGCTCTTATTCAATCGCCCTGCGCAACGAATATCCCGACATGATCAAAAAAGCAGTACGCGTAATGCCGGACAATGATCTGTTCACTTATAATCATATCGGTTACAACGAAAGAAATGTGCTGATCACCGATAGCGATTTTTTCCAGCTTTTCGACTTCCCATTGATTAAAGGTGATCGTCAGTCAGTGCTGAGCGAACCACGCAGCATCGTTCTCACCGCCTCATCCGCAAAAAAATATTTCGGCAACGAAGATCCCATCGGCAAGACCGTCCAGATGAATAAAGACCTCCTGCTGAAGGTTACCGGCATCGCCAAAGACCCGCCTTCCAATTCGCACCTGTATTTTGACATGATCGTTCCGATCAAAAATTTCAAGTATTACGATTCGATCCAGAATTTCCCAAACAACAGTCTGTTCGTTTACCTGCTTCTAAATCCAAATATAAAACCGGAACAGCTGACCAGCCGCTTTCCCCAATTCATGGACAAATACATGGGAAAATATTTTGCAGAAAGCGGGTTTAAAATAGGTCTGGGACTGGAACCACTGAAAGATATTTATTTTAAACCACTTCAGTTTGACAATGTAAAACACGGTAATAAAAAAGTGATTTATATTTTTATGTCCATTGCCGTGCTGATCCTCGTAATCGCCTGCATGAATTTCATGAACCTGGCCACTGCGAGGGCGACGGACCGGAGTAAAGAAGTCGGACTGAGAAAAGTGCTCGGAGCCCTGCGTGCGCAACTGACGGTACAATTTCTTCTCGAGGCTTTTTTCTATGCGGCGCTTTCCGCGTTGCTGGCCCTGGGTCTTCTTCAATTACTGATGCCTGCCTATACAAGTTTGCTGGGATATGCGTTGCCATCATTCTGGAAAGATCCGATGCTCTATGCTTTTATTTTATCCATTGTCATCGTGATCGGCTTTCTCGCAGGTGCCTATCCCGCTTTACTGCTTTCATCCTTTTCACCCATTCAATCCCTGAAGGGTAAAATGAATATCGGCAACCAGGGTGCTTTCTTTCGCAAGGCCCTGGTAGTATTTCAATTCGTGATCTCCGTTTTACTCATCATCAGCATTACGATCATAAGCACGCAAATGAGCTATGTGCGAAACACCGATCTTGGTTTCAACAAAGAGCGAAGCATGCTGGTCAGGATCGACAATAATGATATCGGCAAAACAAGGGTGCAATTTAAAAACAGCGTTGAAAATGATCCTTCCGTGATGAGCGTTTCACTGATGTCGGGTGAACCGGGCGGCTTTCATGATATGTATATGTTCCAGACCGAAGCAAAACCAGGTCAGAAAATATTGTTGAATACAGAATTTGCTGATTTCGAATTTGTAAAGGCACTCGGGATTAAGATGCTGGCGGGAAGAGAACTGTCTGCATCGTTTCCCACTGATTCTGCCGGCTCCGTTCTGATCAATCACACAGCAGCTACTTTTTTAGGATACAGTAGTCCCGAACAGGCGCTGGGCAAATGGGTAAAAAATATCCAGGGCGACGGTCTTCAGCGCAGGATTGTAGGCGTTGTGGAAGATTTTCATTTCTCTTCGCTCAAAGAGAAAATCGGGCCGATGGTTATTTCTCCAGCCCCCGACTGGCGTGTTGCGGTGATACGTCTCAGGCCGGGCAATCAACTGCCATCAGCGATCAACAATATAAAATCCCAATACGCCAGTGCCGCACCCGGCTATCCCTTTGAATATAATTTTCTGGATGAACAATTCAATCAGTTATATAAAGATGATATGAAACAGGATAAGATACTCAGTATTTTTTCCGGCATTGCGATCCTGATTGCCTGTGTTGGATTATTTGGTCTCGCTTCTTATACCGCTGTAAAAAGAACAAAGGAAATCGGGGTTAGAAAAGTGCTGGGTTCTTCTGTTCAGAATATTGTTGTACTGCTTTCGAAAGATTTACTGAAACCGGTTCTGCTGGGTACCCTGATCGCCGTCCCGATGGGTTATTACGCGATGAATGTATGGCTGCAGGGTTTTATTTATCGCATTACGCCCCAATGGTGGATGTTTGCAGGAGCCGCGCTGGCAGCGATTCTTATTGCATTAATCACCGTGAGTTTCCAGGCAGTTAAGGCGGCACTGGCCAACCCTGTAAAAAGTATCCGCACGGAATAAGGCGAAGGCGGAAGGCGAAGGCGAAGGTAGAAGGTGAAGGCAGAAAGCGAAAGCTAATATCTTAGCCTTTGCCTAAGCCTTTGCCTTAGCCTTAGCTTCTAATGTGGAGTCAGTTTAGCCAATTCACCATATGCCCCGGGGTCACGTGACATCTGGTTATTGGCGACATATAGATTACCGTTATGGTCAATAGCGATTCCGATCGGGAATGATACATCTGTTGAAACCGTTTTTACAGCACCGGATGGCGTAATTTTTAAAATAGAACTGGTTATCAATCCCTGATTCAGGGAAGTCACATAAACATTGTCGTTACTGTCTACGACCAGGCCGGCCTCTCCCGAATAATAAATGCCCACGGCCAGTGTACTCACCTGTCCGGACGGCGATATTTTTGAAACGACGCCATTATATGAAGTATACGTATTGCCGCTATAATGCAGTGCATAAACAGAACCATCTTTGCCAACTGTGATGTCACTGACACTAAATAAACCGCTGGCTAAAACAGTGACCACTCCCTGTGGTGTGATCTTATCGACTGAATTTGTGCCAATATTCGCTGTGTATATGTTTCCGTCTTTATCGACTGCCAGGCCAAACAATGCACCACTATCTTTTGCTATTTGAGTTACAGAGCCATCGGGATTGATCCTGTCGATAAAAGGCCCTCCACCGATATCTGACGCAACAAATAAATTACCTGCCTTATCAAAAGCAAGGCCCATTGCGTTAAGACTTTGTTTGAATATCGACTGATGGCCGAGACTGTCGATTTTGTTAATGGTACCGTCATTGTAATTCGAATAATACACATTACTACTGTCATCCACAGCCACATACCAGGGACTTCTGATTTCGCCGGCAATGACAGAACTATGATAAGTTGTATCGTAGTAAAAATTTCCGGCCTGTAAAGGCACTCCATTGATCGACACCACTACGTTTCCGCTTCCTGCTAAAGTGGGAACCCTGGCTACAATCACCGCATCATTCACGCTGATAACACTGGCCATTCTGCCATTGAAACTGACGCTGTCATTGGCTGTAATCGTACCAAACCCCTTCCCCCGAAACGTAACCAATGTAGAATCGGGTCCAAAGGAAGGACTCATAGAAGTAACAATCAGAGAAGGCCCGGAGGGTGGCGTTGGTGCGGGTTCCAATGAACCGGAATCTTTTTTGCAGCCGATGATCAGCGTTATGGAAATACAGATTGAAACAACAAATTTTAAGATACTTCGCTTAGGCAGTTGTTTTGGGTTAATGATCATGAGCCTGATAGAATTGGTATAAAAGTCTAACGATTATAAAGAGAAAAAATTCTCTCTATACAATGATGTGAATGAATTCGCTTTAATTATTAATAAGGATCAAGATTTTCCGCAGCGATAGTGCAAAATGAGAATCAATCATACAGACCTAAGTAGAAACCATTAGAAGGCGAAGGCGGAAGGCGAAGCAGAAGCTAAGGCTAGTGCTGAGGCGAAAGCAAAAGGCAAGGTGATGAGGCAAGGTGAAGAAGATGATGAAAACGATGGTGATGGCGCAGGTGCAAGCTCTACAACTTGGGCCTCAGCCTTAGCCTTCGCCTTCGCCTTAGCCTTAGCCGTAGCCTTAGCCTTAGCCCTAAGCCTTTAAGAGTTTTTCCACCGCGAGATCAATCGTTTCTTTCTTTTTTGCAAAGCAGAACCGAACGACGTGATCATCCTTTCCTGACTGATAGAAAGCGGAGACAGGAATCGCGGCGACTCCGTGATGTGCCACCAGATCCTTTACAAATTCAACATCTGGTTTGTCGGAGATTTGATCGTATTTATATATCTGAAAATAACTGCCATGCGTGGGGAGCGCTTTAAATCGGGTGGCAGACATACATTCCTGGAAATAATCTCTTTTCTTCTGCATAAAACCGGGGAGACTTAAATAATGTTCCGATTTTTTCAGAAACTCCGCCAGTGCCACCTGCGTAGGTGTAAAACAGCTGAAAGCATTAAACTGATGGAATTTCCGGAATTCTGCTGTCAGCCATTCGGGTGCCACGCAATATCCCTGCTTCCATCCGGTACAATGAAATACTTTCCCGAAGGAGAAACATACAAAGCTTCTTTCGAAGAGATCCGGATACCGAAGCATGGAGCAGTGAGGCAAACCATCCAGGATGAGGTGCTCATACACTTCATCGGAAATAATAAAAATATTGGTGTCCTTCACCAGTTCGCGCAGGGATACAATGTCCTCCGGACTGAGCACAGAACCCGTCGGGTTATGCGGTGTATTCAGCACAATGGCCTTTGTCTTATCCGTTTTTGCTGCGCGTACTTTTTCCCAGTCGATGCGATATGATGGAAATTCCAGTGGAACGGATACCGGTATTGCTCCATTCATTTCAATATTCGGAATATAACTGTCATAGCAGGGAGCAAAAACAATCACTTCATCTCCCGGCTGAAGGATGGTGCTCAGCGCAGTATAGATGGCATAGGTACCACCGGCTGTAACTGTAATTTCAGCATGGGGATGAACTTTATTTGAATAGAGGTTTTCAATTTTATCAGCCAGTGTCTCCAGTAATGGCGGATGACCCGGCATCGGCGCATACTGGTTAAAACCATCGCGCATCGCTTTAGCAACGAGTTCTACCAATTCAGCATCCATCGGGAAATCAGGAAACCCCTGTCCCAGGTTAATTGCCTTCGCCTTTGTTGCGAGCGCACTCATCACGGTGAAAATCGTGGTGCCTACATTGGGGAGTTTACTTTTGAAGTTCATTTTTTTGATCGATGACCGATGATCGTTGACCGATGACCGTTGCTTTACCTTGCGCTTTACGCTTTACGCTTAGAGAAACTCATCTCCGATATTCCTCCGCACTTCTGCTACATAATCCTTAATCTCCTGTTCCTTGTCCCGTTTGCAAATCAGCAGCACATCAGGGGAATCCACTACAATAAAATCTTCGAGTCCCTGGAGAACGAGTAATTTCTTGTTGCCGGAGTGCACGACACATTTTGCAGCGTCAATGACCATTACTTTCCTTCCTGCAATGGCATTTCCCAGATAATCCTTTTCCAGATTCTCGTATACACTGTTCCAGGTTCCCAGATCACTCCATCCAAAAGATGCAGGAATCACATACACATTGTTGGCTTTTTCCATAATACCGAAGTCAATGGAGATCGTAGTGCAGAGCGGATAAATATGTTCAAGTGCTTTTTTCTCTTCCGGTGTATTAAAGGCATCTTTTTCCGCCACAAATACATCAAACATTTCCGGCAGATAGGTTTCAAAGGCCTTGATGATATTCTTTACCTGCCACACAAAGATGCCCGCGTTCCATAAAAAATCACCACTCGCCAGGAATGTTCTGGCCAGATCCAGGTTGGGCTTCTCTGTAAATGTCTTGACCTTATATACATTATCGGTCACCGATTGTAATTCTCTCTGGATATAACCATAACCCGTATTGGGTTGTAACGGAGTAATACCCAGCGTGATCAGCGCATTGTGTTTATTGACAAAACTGAACGCTTCCAGACAAACCTTTTTGAAAGCAATGCGGTCAAGGATCATATGATCTGCGGGTGCGACGATCAGCGAAGCTTTCGGATCTTTTTGCATCAGCTTAAAAGAAATATAAGCGATGCAGGGTGCAGTATTTTTGCGGGAAGGTTCGCCAAGAATATTCTCCCTGCGGATCATGGGTAACTGATCCTTCACTATGGGCATGTATTCGTTGGAAGTAACGACGTAAATATTTTCCGGCAGGATAAAATCTGTGAGCCGCTGAAAAGTAGCCTGGACAAGGGTTTGGCCGGTATTTAAGATATCGAGAAACTGCTTTGGAAAATTATGCCGGCTCATCGGCCAGAACCGGCTACCGATTCCTCCTGCCATGATAACCGCATACTGGTGTTCGTTCATAAATGGATGTTGATAATTTCTGCTTCTCTATCTTTCGTTGACCGTCTTTGTCCGCCGAAGCCCTGGCGAAGGCGGATGACCGTATATTTAATTAGTGTTTCAGTAAGTGTTTTAGTCAGTGTTCCAGTGCCCTACTCTTATACTCTTATACTCTTATACTCAAATTATGCCCTCCTTAATTAAATCATGTATATGAATGAAACCAAGGTATTCATCTCCATTCATAACTGGTAATTGGGAGATATCTTTTGATCTCAATACTTCCAGCGCTTCCACCGCCAGTGCATCTTTTTGAATGGTGGTTGGTTTCGTACTCATAATATCTTTTGCATGCACACCGGACGCGTCTGCATTTTTCTCCAGCATTCTCCTCAGATCACCATCGGTGATGATCCCCATCAATTTCTGATCCTCCACAACAGCCGTAGCACCCAATCGCTTCGAAGTCATTTCCATGATCACTTCTTTTAAAGAAGCCTTTGATCCGACCTGTGGTTTCGCGTTGTGAATATATATATCATTGACCCGGAGATAGAGTTTTTTTCCCAGCGTTCCTCCCGGATGATATTTTGCAAAATCCTCTGTTCCGAATCCCTTTAGCTCCATCAAAGTGATGGCCAGTGCATCACCCATGACGAGCTGCGCGGTAGTACTGCTGGTGGGTGCCAGATTATGCGTGCAGGCTTCCTCCGAAACCGTTGTATTTAAAAATATATCCGCTTTTTTCGCCAGCATCGAATTTTCACTGCCAACTACACCAATCACTTTATTTTTTCCGCGCGCGAGTAATGGAAGAAGCACTTTAATCTCGGGCGATTCCCCGCTTTTGCTGATGATCATCAGAATATCATCTTCGCCCACCATACCGAGATCACCATGTATGGCGTCAGCAGCATGCATGAAAGCGGCTGAAGTGCCTGTCGAATTAAATGTGGCAACAATTTTTTGCGCGATGATGGCGCTCTTTCCGACGCCGCTGATCACAATCCTGCCTTTGCACGCAGCAATCAGTTCCACTGCACTGACAAACGCATCGTTTATATAGGTTTCCATCGCGGCGATGGCTGCGGACTCCTTTCGAATAATTTTCAGACCGGAGGCCTGTATATTTCCTTTCGTCATGGATGGGGCAAATTTATGCCTTTTGAGAGGCTTCAGGCCTTCGCGTAAAGGAATTTTTAACAAATTGAGCTTCCACCATCCCCGTAAATTTTGTAACTTCGCGAACCCCCGTTTTAGGCCTAAAGCTGAAAGCGCAAAGCATAAGGCTTTTTTGTTGAAAGCCTAAGTACGGACGAAATGATTGCCTGACATATTGCTTTAAGCTTTACGCATTATGCTTTAAGCTTGTAAAGTGGAGATTTTGAATTAACTTAAGTGTGAAAGAAAAAGAGCATGGCAACAACCGCTAAGAGAAAACCCGTTTCAAAAAAAACTACCCTATTCGACAAAGACGCCCCTCCCGGTATAGTAGATCCAAAACTGCTGAGAGAACTGCAGAAGAATTTTGGCTTTGACGGTTTCAAACAGAACCAGGGCGCAATCATAAATTCCGTATTAAGTGGTAAGGACACATTCGTGATCATGCCAACAGGTGGCGGCAAATCCCTTTGCTATCAACTGCCGGCCATGATGAGTGAAGGCGTGGCGATCATTGTGAGCCCATTGATCGCGCTGATGAAAAATCAGGTTGACCTAATGCGCGGATATAGTGAACAGGATAATGTGGCGCATTTCCTGAATTCCACCCTCACAAAAAAACAAATCAAGGTCGTTCATGCGGACCTGCTCAGCGGTGTGACCAAGATGCTCTATGTAGCACCTGAAACACTGACCAAGCAGGAAAACCTCGATTTCTTCAACGACCTGAAAATATCTTTTTTCGCCGTGGATGAGGCCCATTGTATTTCAGAATGGGGGCATGACTTCCGGCCTGAATATCGCCGTCTGCGTGAGATCATGGACCTGGTGAATCCAAACGTTCCCGTGATCGCACTGACAGCTACTGCCACTCCCAAAGTGCAGAGCGATATCATCAAGAATCTTTCTCTCCGTGATCCAGAA
>DASSGT010000002.1:0-7738 GCA_035693345.1 Puia sp.
TGGGATCCAGGTACGTTTTATCATACGGCAAACAGGCCGGCAATTCATTGTTCCTGCCCCTTGCGTACAAAATGGAGAATATGAAGAGCGCCAGGACGGCTCCTGTTATTCCAATGATCTTCTTTTCTGATGGGTCCATGGTAGACATAACTTTAAATTCTTTCAAGCATTAAGAAATAGATACCGTACCAGATCAGCATCCCAAGTAATACCAGCAAAACAAAGAACGTAATGGCTCCCTTCGGCTTAAAGTTTTTGTCAAACGCCTGGTCCGGATCAGCCGGTATCATTTTATCTGATGGCTCCATATGATTATTTGAGGTCCAAATATATTTTGTGCGCCCAAAGTGCCACATGATTAACAAAAGTTCCGCACATGATTTAAATCATATGAACGGTTATGGCTTAAAAATATATTTGCCTTTTATCAGTTACAACTATGATCTTAATCATATGATGGATGAATTTGATTGCTCCATAAGCGATATTGTGAGGAAGGATTTCCGGACGGCGGAAGTTTTTAAAAAATATCAGATCAGCTTCTGTTGCGGCGGAGCTATGACCCTGAAAAAAGCCTGTGATATGAAGGGGATCGATCCGGACCGGATAAAATCTGAATTAAAAGAATCCGCAAGAAGTATTACAATTCCCAATAGCCTGCCTTTTGATGAATGGAAAATCGAATTTCTGATTGATTTTATTACCCATATTCATCATGCATATATATATCGTGTCATTCCGCCTGTCTCTGTGGAATTAAACTCGTTTACGCTGAGCCACAAGGCGAAATATCCGGAATTGACAAAGGTTGCTGAGTTATTCACAGCTTTATCCGAAACACTGCTGATCCATAGCAAACATGAAGACGATATCATTTTTCCTTATATCCGGCAGATTGAATCTGTCCACCGGAGCAGGGAACCGTATGGAAAATTATTTGTAAGAACGCTGCGGAAACCACTTCATCTTTTGGAAAAAGAGCACCGCAGGATTGAAGAAATGCTGGATAACCTGGATCTGATGACAGCAAAATTCAGCGCACCGGAGGGTAGTTGCCTGCAATATCATGTCTATTACAAAAAACTGGAAGAGGTTTATGATCACCTCGTTCAATATAAGTATCTGGAACAAACCCTTCTGCTTCCCAGGGCCATTGCCATTGAGCGCGAACTGCTGCAATTATAAAACATCCGTACATTCGTTTAAATCAATACAGATGCGGAATAACCTGGTTCATCTGACCTCGCTTTTTGAAAATGCAACCGAGGGGATCGTGGTTACTAATAATCTGGGTGTGATCATATTGATCAATCCTTCCGCATGTCAGATGTTTGGATACTCAGCGGAAGAGCTGGAAGGACAAAAAATAGAGGTTTTGATTCCTCCATCAGCCAAAAAAATTCATATCAAACACCGGGAAGATTTTTACCATAATCCCGTAAACCGTAAAATGGGTCAAAACCGGGATCTGATGGCAGAAAGAAAGGATGGCAGCAGTTTCCCGGTGGAAGTAAGTCTGAGTACTTATATTCAAAACAACGAGCGCTATGTGATTGCCTTTGTGATTGATATTACACGCAGAAAGGAGATCGAGCAAAATATGATTTTACAGCAGCATCAGCTGGAAAGAGTGACTGATGAAATGCAGTTGCTCAATGCGGACCTTGAAATGAAAGTGGAAGAGCGGACAACCATTCTCAAGGAAGCCCTTCAAAAACTGGAAGAATCACAGAACGAATTAAATCAGGCGCTTGACAAAGAAAGACAGTTAAATGAAATCAAAGGCAGGTTTGTTTCGATGGCTTCGCACGAATTCAGGACACCTTTGAGCACAGTGCTGTCTTCTGCATCTCTGATTGATAAATATACTTTGACGGATGACCAGGATAAAAGAGCCAGGCATATCGAAAAAATCAAGAATTCGGTGAGACATCTCAATAATCTGCTGGAAGATTTTCTGTCCCTCGGTAAGCTGGATGAAGGTAAAATTGGCATTCACCTGTTTGAATTTGACCTGGATGATCTGATCCGCGATACAATAGATGAAATGAATCCGACGCTGAAAACCGGTCAGCAGATTATCTTTAACAGTAGCGGGCATCATTTAATAACAAGCGATAAGAACCTCATCCGTAATATCCTTTTTAATTTGTTATCCAATGCAATCAAATTTTCGGAACCATCAGGAAAAATCCTTGTTTCGTATTCAAAAAAGAATAATAACACATATATTTCAATTCAGGATGAAGGGATAGGTATTTCCGAAGAAGATCAGGAACACCTGTTTTCTTCCTTTTTCAGGGGACGTAATGTTATCAATATTCAGGGAACCGGACTGGGTCTGCATATCGTAAAAAGATATATTGACTTATTGGAAGGAACTATTTCATTGGAAAGCAAGCTGGGAGAAGGAACCAAAATCACGTTTTCAATACCTGCTAAAGAATAATATATGCTTTCATCCATTTTAGTCATTGACGATAACAAGGATATCCGGGAAAATACCGCTGAAATTCTTGATCTGGCCGGCTATAAAACTTTTACTGCAGAGAATGGGAAAAAGGGTGTGGAGATTGCTTTAAAGGAAAAACCATCACTGATCGTTTGCGATATTATGATGCCCGAACTGGACGGTTATGGTGTATTGCATCTTATCCGGAAAAATCCTGAGACTGAACATATGCCCTTTATTTTCCTGACCGCAAAATCAGAAAGAACCGATTTTCGAAAGGGAATGGACATGGGGGCGGATGACTATATTACCAAGCCTTTCGAGGACCTGGAACTTCTGACAGCTGTTGAAATGAGGTTGAAAAAATCCGTGATTTTTACGCAAAACTATGAAGCCGGTATTCAGGGTTTTAAAAAGTTCCTCAGCGATGTAAAGGATACCAGTCTGGCCAGCCGACTTTCTGAAAAATATGATCCGGAAGACTATGCACGCAGGCAGACGCTGTATAATGAGGGAAAACATCCAAGATTTCTGTTTTACCTGATCAGGGGTAAAGTAAAATGTTTCAGGACAAATCAGGATGGCAAAGAATACATAACCAACCTCCATAGTGACGGTGATTTTATTGGTTATTCCGCTTTGCTGGACGACTCAATTTATGAGGATACGGCTGTTGTGATGGAAGACGCCGAAGTGCTGACCATTCCGAAAGATGATTTCCTGCAAATGATATACAATGACAGTGGCATTGCCTCCAAATTCATACATATCATTTCGAAAAACGTAAAGGAAAAAGAAGAACGCTTATTGGGACTGGCTTATAATTCACTCCGGAAAAGGGTAGCTACCGCGCTTGTAGATATTGCAAACAAATTCAATCTGGAAGATCAGCATAAACCCATTGAGATTTCAAGAGAAGAAATTGCGCAATATGTCGGAACGGCTACCGAATCGCTGATACGAACGCTGAGTGATTTCAAGTCCGAAAAGTTGATTGATATCAAAAACGGGAAAATCATACTCACCCATTCCGACAAGCTAAAAAATCTGCTCAATTAAGATCCCCGGTCTCCTTACACCTACTGATTAAAATCATGCACCGGCCTTATTTCGCTCATAAAAAAAGGAGGTAATTATCTCTTTCTTTGGGTTAAATGCTAAAGTCATGAAAAAAATATTGCTGCTTTGCGACGGAGATCATTTTCCATCCGGAGCCACCCGTTTCATCCGCTATATCAGGCAAAACGAACCAATATATGTCAAGGGGCTTTTTTTAAATCGTATGGATGTCCTTGAAATGATCCCGGTTGGATTTATTCCGGTTACAGGACCATTTGTAAAACTAAAGGAAGAAGAAAAGCAAATGGTTCGTAAAAGCCAGGAAAAATTCAACGAAGTCTTTGAAAATACCGGAATTAAACATGAAATCCATACGCACAACGGCGATTGGGATCTCGGATTGTTCATAAAAGAAAGCCGTTTTGCTGATCTGGTTGTCATCAGTGAAGAGCTGTTTTGTGCAAACGCGATGGAAACCCAGCCCAACTTTTATATGATGGAAGCGCTTCGCAGTTCCGAGTGTCCGGTCATCGTGGTTCCGGAAAATTTCAAATCTGTGGATCGTCTGGCCTTCGCCTATGATGGAGGAAAAGAATCTATGCATGCAATCAGGCAATTTGTGTATTTATTTCCGGATCTGATTGACCTGCCTTCAGATTTTGTTCATATAAAAAATGAAGCAGCGGATGTAATACCCGAAAAAGAACTCTTAGCTGAATATACGTTCTCACATTTCGAGGCTCAGTATACGTCAAAACTTCATTTTGATCCAAAGAAATACCTAACCAGCTGGCTGGGTACCAAGAAAAATGTTTTCCTGGTTTCCGGATCTTTTTCAAGATCGGCGGTTTCCAATACTTTCAAAAAGAGTTTTGCCGAAAACGTAATAGCCGAACATACCTGTCCCCTGTTCATTGCACATTTTTAAAATTCCTTTTCACTTAATATCAGGAAAGGGTGATTAAAATTATATTTCCGACTGATCCAGGTCATTTTTAGAAAAACTGCAAATGACCATCTTTGAAGAACAAATATTATTACTATGAGCACAATAACTTATCCATCCCAGTATGTTGAATATCCAATAAAGCCCCTTCGTGAAACGGCCATCTCCCGTTTTTCAGCCTGGTTAAGCAGAGAAGAAAAAAACCGCATCGCCTGGGTAGGTATATCCATTACCGCGATGGCTGCAGTGTTCTTTCCTCTCACGATGTCAGCCATTCTGTTTAATGGAGCAGCATTTAAACTTATCATCGGAGCCATGGTGGCTTTGGCTCTGGTTGTCATCACAAATCTTGCAGCGCTGCCAGTAAAATATACCATACCCGCTTTTTTTCTCGGAATTGGCATCGATATCGTTTTAATCATTGCCAGTTTCCTGATCTGATTCAGCTAACCCATTTTTCATAGACCCATGTATTCTCTGATTTGCAAAGTAAAACCCGGATAGATTTCCGGGTTTTACTTTTATATTCCGATGTCAGTGCTGTTACGGACCTTCTGAACCGACTACTTTGTATCCAAGGGCATGCGCTTTACTATTTTCTTTTTCAATGGATGATAATACTTACCGAGTGGCACAGTAAAAAATATAAAAAGTCCGATGAGCAGAATTGCATAATTCATATAAATCACACCGGATATTGCAAAACCCGCAGCTATCAGCATACTCAACGTATTTACAATTTTTACAGCATTCTCCTCATCATATATCTTTTCCAGTATGGCATCCAGTATACGGCCTCCATCCATTGGGAATGCCGGCAGCAGATTCAATAAACCAATACTGAGATTGATAAACTGCAATTGGAAAAGAAAATTTCCACCATAACCAACCCCGATATTCTGCGGCTCATCCCAATAAGCGGAATATGGTTTCAGATAAACTAATAGTATGGCGGCAATCAACAAGTTTGCTGCGGGACCGGCCATCAGCATCAAAATTTCCTGCCAGACTTTTTTCGGCTTTTTGGAAATGGCCGGCAGAGCTCCGATCGGTAAAAATGTGAGCTTTTTTATTCTGATCCGGAACAAGGCGGCCATCAAAGCTTGCGAAATGTCATGTATGAATAAAGATAAGATCATGGATAAAACCATAATCAGGCTCCATACCCATCCATTTTCCGATGCTGATGAAAAAACATTCACGATTATCAGCCAAATAACAACCAGCAAAAATGTCCAATGGACTGAAAACTGTGTTCTATGACTATTTATGGCACTGGTTTCTGTTTTCATAATGAGAGGTTTTAATCATTAGTAAAAATTACTTTCAGGGACTTCTCTATGATAGTCTGCCCGAATCATTCACAGGCACGGCTTTCATAATGTCCATTTTCAGGCAAACTAGTTTCTTCTGTAAAGAAATAATATGACGGCAAGCGCCGGTAATCATGATTATCATCATAGACTCAGCCTTTGAATATGACCAGTATCACAGCCTGCGCTGACCCAGGTCATTTCAGACCGCAGGGATTATTCTCATATTTGAAAAAACAATTTTTATATGTTCGGAAATCTGGATAAAGAGGAAATTGAATCTATTCTTCATGACAATATACTCGGAAGAATCGGATGTCATTGTGACAACACCACCTATATAGTGCCCATCAGTTATGCCTATGATGGAGACTTCTTTTATGCCCTGACGGGGGAAGGACTGAAAGTTAATATGATGAGGAAGAATCCGGAGATATGTTTCGAAGTGGAAGATATTCCGGATATGGGGAACTGGAGATCGGTTATTTGCTGGGGTGAATACGAAGAACTAACCGAAACGGAAGAGAGACGTCATGCGCTGGAGTTACTGAATGACCGGCAACTACCGCATGTAACCAGTGCAACAACCAGGTTATCATCCAGCTGGCCCTTTCGTCCGGATAATATTGAAAGTATTGCCGGAGTGGTATTCAGGATCAGGGTCAGTAAAAAAACCGGCAAATATGAAAAACAAGATCACGCATCCATCTATTCCTGGGAATAAAATTCATTATTCAGTTCCGTAAATCATCAGTAATGAAGACAATTTTGGCTCCCACAGATTTCTCCGCATCGTCATTGAATGCGGTCTATTATGCAGCTGATCTGGCGCTCGCCATCAATGCAAAACTGGTATTGTTTCACGCCATACAATTTCCGATTGCCGTGTCTGAAATCTCGCTGCCGGGCGACTTTGTTGATGACATGATGGAGGTCGCTAACGGGGAAATGGCAGATCTCTACGAAGAAATTCAAACCAGAACACACGGCAAATTAGTTGTCGCTACCGATATACAAATCGGTTCAGTGGAAAAAGAAATTGAAAATATAACCTTAAAAGAAAGGCCGCTGGCGATTGTAATGGGTATTCGTGCAGGTAAAACGATGGAGCGGGCATTGATGGGAAGTTCTGTATTCCATTCCATGAACTGTGTTGACTTTCCCACTTTGATTATACCGGATGGCGTCCATTTCACCGAATTGAAATCGATCGGAATCGCCTGTGACCTGAAATTTACGGATGAGAAAATCCCTTTTGAAACCGTTACAGAATGGCTATACCTGTTTAAATCAAAACTCGACATCATTAATATTTCCGGCAAGAACCGTGATCTGAAAACGGATCAGATGGCCGAATCCATTTCGATTCAAACGCGGTTAAGAAGTTTTGATCCAAAATTCCACTTTTTGAATAGCAATAATATTGCTGAAGAACTCAAGGAATTTACAAAGGTTCACCCGCTTGACCTGCTGATGGTATTTCCGAGAAACCACGGAATTTTTAAATTCTTCCATAAAAGTAAATCCAGATCCATTGTTACGCAAACGGCAATCCCCATTCTGTCCATTCACGATCAATGATATGAGATACCCGGATTATTCAGCTCATGACCGTGATTTTTGTGATCACCAGGTGGTCGCCCCGTCATTAAATGAGAAAACCCGGAGAGAGCGCTCCGGGTAATCCGATTCAAGGCACCGATCTTATTTTTTCCAATCTGTATTTGGTGACAAACTATTTACCACGTTATCTCCAATGATTTTTCCAAGCCTGAGACCTGTTTGTATGGAAGGCTTATAATGGATTCCACCATAAAATCTCGAATCACCGGCATCTTGTGCAAATTCGCGAAACGTATTAAATGTACGGGCAGGAAATCCGAGATAATCCCAGGTATGATCTGTGAGAGGTCCGATATTTCCGAAAACAGCGGTTAGTCCTTCGGCCGCTGATGCAGAAACGACACC
>DASSGT010000003.1:0-3579 GCA_035693345.1 Puia sp.
TTCCGCAGACTTTATAAATGAATATAATGCTTTCTATAATGATCTCACAACCCTTCAAAATGGATATGTGGAATCGGAGCTTAAGATCAGGTCCTATATAAAACCTAACGAGTGGGACAGCATCATGAACAAAGCTTTAAAGCAACCTGATAATGTGAAAGCCCGAAAAAGCCTGGAGGGGGAAAATAAGAAATTACACGATCATTTACTGGCATCCTGTAATAAGTATATAACAGTTTCCTCAGATCAGAAAAAGGCCAAATCATTGGTGGATGGATACCAGATAAAAGTGGATTCAGTATCTAATGCCTTTCTGGACCTGAATTACCGATATCTCAAGGCTGTCAGGCCATACCAGGTGACAACATCCGATTTTGCACCGCTACGAGTTAAAATGATTGAACTGCGTAAAAGTTACTCTGACTACATTGTCAATATGCGCTTCAAACTGCTTGAGATAACACCCGAAAAAAACTGGGAGGGGCTCGCCAGGGAGCTCAACAGGATATTTTCGGATGTTGCTGTGGGTCTTTAGCTATTTTACATGAGACCGGCACTTTGTGACAGATTCTGAAATGTTTTGAAGAATGGAGATTTAAAATTCCCGCAACCCCAATAAATGACTGAACTTAATTCAATTGAAGTCAGAAACGGCGGGAGAAAATATTATCTTGGAATCTTGCTTATTTGGCTTGCCATCATGGCTGTAGGTTTTTTAATTCCTGAACAACGCGAAGGATCTATTGATTTTTTCTTTGGTAAATGGAGTTTTGCAAAACTTCCCGTATTTTTTGTTTTTATAGCATGGCCATTTGTGTGTCTTTTTTATTTATTTGACAAAAGAGTTAAGATTCGGATTGACAGGGAAGGAATATGGTCTTTAAAATATGGAAGTGTTTCCTGGGGCGATATTTGGTACTTCTATACTAAAGTTATCAACCGGAGAGGCGATACAAGTGGTCGCGAACTTCTTATCAGGTTAAAAGATACAGAAGACAGGCAAGATAAAGAAGAAGTTTTCCAATTGGATAAAAAGGATAGAACTTTCGAGGATATTAGAGCTGTAGTGGAGTATTATGCCGCTAAATACAAAATTGAAGACCTGGGGCATGATACTGCAGTATAGCAGCACATTTCTTTTAATTCATAAAGTCAATTTGTATTTCTTTTTGTAATCAGCAGGAGTCATACCCGTATACTTTCGAAATATATTCCTGAATGCATTCATGTCGTTGTAGCCGATATCATAAAGGATTTCATTGATGTGTTTCATAACACAATTTAATAGAATTGCCTGTCGCGATCACCCCCTACAAATGTCATTTTTACCATGCCTCCTTGTTTGGATTTGAAAGTAATATTGCAACAGAATCAATAAGGGAACAAATGAAAAGAATATTTTCAGCCGCTATCTTAGGTTGCATTGTACTGTTTTTATGGGGCGCGTTGTCACACATGATTCTGTTTATTGGTGACGGGTTTACCCCGCTGCCCAATGAGGATCGCGTGATTCACACACTAGCGGATGTTCTTCCCCGGCAGGGGCTTTACTTTTTTCCGGGCAAAGACTTCAGGCACAGCTCGCCGGAGCAGGAATCTGTATTTGAGAAGAAATTTGAAAACGGCCCAGTGGGAATGATCATTTACCGGCCTGTTGGAGGGAATCCATTATCCCCGAATAAATTGATTGTGCAATTCGTGAGCAATTTTATAACGGCCCTGATCATTTCATTTATCTTATCGCTGATCAGCGCTTCATTCTGGAAGCGCGTATTTGCCGCCAGTCTCCTGGGTTGTTTAGCTTGTGCCTCGGTCAGTACGATATATTGGAACTGGTATGAATTTCCATCTGCTTTTTTCCTGGCTCAATGCATGGATCAGGTGATTGGTTGCTTTCTGGCGGGTTTGATTATTGCCAAAATTTGTAAGCCAACGGGAGTTCAGCAGAAAATTTATTCTCTCGCCGCTTAAACCGGCATGCCTGCCTTCTGAAGGCCTTCTATGATCCGGTCAGCACTGAATACGGATATCTGCGTACAACAATTCAACCAACTTTACGAACTGTTTTGGGTATTTGTGTGGTGGACGAAGCATAAACCTGCATGCCCGCCTTCTGTAGGCCTTCCATAATCCGATCGGCAACAGATTTGTCAAAAAGCATTTGTTTGAAAATGTCGCAGGCTTACTGGGCCTTGCCAGGAAACTCCTCTTCTTCCATCACGATTCTGCGGGAAACAACAAGGGAACGAACTGGCTTCCTGCTCCTGCAGGCCACTTCTCGCTGGCCGTGCGGCTCTATTGGCCAGATCAGTCAGACTTAGAAGGGAAGTGGGTTGCGGCTGAAGTGCGAAAGGCGAGGTAATTCGCGACCTTTGGTTATTCATTTTTGATTTTTCTCTAAAAAGATTCCATCCTGAAGCATTTATATAAAATCATATTAGTAGTTATCTGCCTTTGGTATTCAAATATTCTAAATGCCCAAAATACTCCGGTGCAAAAACAAGTGTGGCCCGAAGTGGATGCCTATTACCGGTTGAATGAGCAATTCAGAATATATGGTTTGATTTCAGGAACCCGGGTTAGTGATGAATATACAGACGGAACCGGAGGAATTTATCTGGATTATTTTGCGCTTCCCTGGTTCAGACATGAGAGAAATGAAACAGAAATGAGCGATTCCACTCGTGGATATTATCTATGGTTCAGGTCCGGGTATCAATATTCTGCGGCACCCAGCTACGAGAAAAAAAATGATGTAAGCACCTGGGAAATGGAATCCAATAGTTATTTCCACCTGCCTTTAAAGTCAGTCATTATATGGCGGAACCGGATTGACTGGAGCTGGCAGAACGGTGCCTTCCGTCCCGATTACAGACTTCGTCTGAAGCTTGTAAAAAATCTTAAAACCGGGTATCTGACATTTAATGCGTACAGCTATGGAGAGTATTTTTATTACTGGAATGAAAATGGAAAATACAAATTCCGTTGGTGCATTGGCTCGGTGATCAAAGTATCGAAAGCGGTTGAGTTTGAATTATATTATCTGTATCAGTTCCCGAACAGGAATTCTGTTTCTTCAGTCAATGCGATTGGGTTACAGTTTAACATCTACTTTTCATCGAAGAAATATGCGGGTAGCAAATTAAAATGATTTACCGGAATCATTGCAGAAAAATAGTTTAAATGCTGATTTTTGTCGCGGCAATCCTCGTCGTATCGGTAACTACTGCGCTTGCGAAGAAACCTCCGTTTCAATCGTGGCTGTTTCCGCTCCTTCGGATGCCGGCATCTAACGGTCAAGCATATGAATTACCCATTCTCTTTCTGATTAACGGTTAAATCATATTAAATAGACGGCTAACACTTTTTATTTGTTAACTTCCTGTGCATTTCTTTAAAATGAACAGATTACATTTATTCTTACCGCGTTTTTTGGCTGCCTCTGCAATCCTGGTCATCATTCATATGCCATGTCTGGGGCAAAGAGATACGACCATTAAATATGTAAATGAACGACCGAATATTGTGAAACTCAGCATTTCATCCTGGCTCCTCTATTCGAGTTCTTTTCATATGGGA
>DASSGT010000004.1:0-10035 GCA_035693345.1 Puia sp.
TTGACCATGTTGAAGGTGGTGGAAAGGATGCTGGAATGGGAGAATGCAGGTAAAATTGATTTACTGAAAACCGGTTACAGCCTTCGTGCTCCGGAATTGTTATTCAGAAAAATTGAAGACGAAGAAATCGTAAAGCAGATGGAAAAATTGCACAAAAACAGTTTAAATCCCGTTACGATCGAAGCAATACCACAAACATCAACCATCAAAACAGAAATACAATTTCCGGATTTTGATAAACTGGATCTGCGTACGGGTGTTATACTCGAAGCCGAAAAAGTTGCGAAAGCAGATAAACTTTTGAAACTGGAGGTGGACCTGGGTTTTGAAAAACGGACCATTGTTTCCGGCATCGCCCTGCATTTTAAACCTGAAGACATTATAGGAAAGCAGGTAGTGGTGGTTGTTAACCTTGCGTCCCGGAAAATGAAAGGGATAGAAAGTAATGGCATGATCATGATGGCTGAAGACAAGTTGGGAAATCTGCACTTTGTCAGTCCGGACCAAAAAATTGAAGCAGGTTCGATCGTAAGTTAACTACTACAATCCTTTCTATTGTTTTTTCAGTTTGAATCAGCCTGAAATTTTTGGGAACTATATCGGCTATGCGCAGAAACTGATAGCCGGATTATTATTGTCCGATTAAGTTTCCGGCAGGTCATGGGTTTCAGATGGAAAACTGCTCATTTTTTTTCGCGTTATCTTCGGGTGGAATTGAATAAATTAACGAATCCATTATGAAAAGAATCATACGAAAAGTGGCTGTTCTGGGAAGCGGCGTAATGGGCTCCCGCATCGCCTGTCATTTCGCAGGCACGGGGGTTCAGGTATTACTTTTAGACCGGACACCTTCTGAATTGACTGAAACGGAAAAGGCAAAAAATCTGACGCTGGATCATCCGGTGGTTAAGAACCGTATTGTAAATGAGGCGCTGGCAGCTGCCATTAAATCAAATCCTTCGCCGGTTTATAATTCAACAATTGTGAAAAGAATCCAGACAGGCAATTTCACAGATCATATGAAAGATATTTCAGGCTGCGACTGGATCATAGAAGTCGTAGTGGAACGGCTGGATATTAAACTGAGCATCTTCAGCGAAGTTGAAAAATTCCGTAAACCCGGAACCCTGATCAGTTCCAATACTTCAGGCATACCCATTCATCTGATGAATGAGGGAAGGTCGGAAGACTTTAAAAAACATTTTTGCGGAACTCATTTTTTTAATCCTCCCCGGTACCTCCGTCTCCTTGAAATTATCCCGACTCCATATACTGATCCTGAAGTGATTCAATTTCTCCTGGAATATGGTGACCTCCATTTAGGAAAGACAACTGTGTTATGCAAGGATAGTCCGGCCTTTATTGCCAATCGGGTGGGTGTCTTTAGTATCATGGCCATCTTTAAACTCATGGATAAGCTGGGTTTGAATATTGACCAGATAGAAACATTAACCGGTCCCATAATCGGCCGTCCCAAATCGGCTACTTTCCGTACTGCGGATGTTGTAGGATTGGATACGCTCGTAAAAGTTGCGACCGGTGTATATGAAAATTGTCCGGAAGATGAGTCTAGAGATATTTTTCAGATACCCGTTTGGCTGGAGAAAATGATTTCCAATAACTGGCTGGGTGACAAAACCGGACAGGGTTTTTTTTCTAAAAAGAAATCGGCAACCGGCGAACGCGAAATATTCACGCTCGATCTGAAAACGTTTGAATACAGACCCAGGCAAAGAGTTTCGTTCCCGGGATTGGAGACTGCGAAACCCATTGATGATTTGAAAGAAAGATTAAAAATTTTAATAAGAGGTACAGACATATCAGCTGATTTTTACCGCCAGTTCCATTATCAGTTATTCTCTTATGTATCTCACAGAATACCCGAAATCAGTGATGAATTATATCGCGTTGATGATGCAATGCGGGCTGGCTTTGGATGGGAGATCGGAGCATTTGAAACCTGGGACCTGTTTGGCGTTATTGAGACAACCAGTAGAATGGAAGCTTCAGGATACAATGTTGCCGGCTGGGTAAAGGAAATGATCTCAGCTGGTTTTACAAGCTTTTACAAGGTGGAAAATGGAGAGAAACTGGTATTCTCTCCGGGAAAGAAGAAATATATTTCCGCAGTAACAGGTGATCCGCGTGCATTTATTGTAATGCGGAATTTCGAAAACCAAACCATCTGGAAAAATTCTGCCGCGCATTTATATCATATTGGTGACGAGGTACTGGGACTTGAATGGTTCACCAAATTCGGAACCATTGGTGGTGAAGTTCTGGAAGGAATACAACGAGCCATTGGTATTGCCGAAGAAAAATACAAGGGACTTGTAATCGCCAATGAAGCTGCCAATTTTTCTGCGGGTGCAAACGTCGGAATGATTTTTATGCTGGCTGTTGACCAGGAATTTGAAGAACTGGACATGGCCGTGCGTTTATTTCAGAATACCATGATGCGAGCCAGGTATTCAGCGGTTCCGGTGGTTGTAGCTCCCCAGGGACTTACGCTGGGCGGGGCCTGCGAATTAAGTTTACACGCAGACAAAGTGGTGCCTGCTGCTGAATCCTATATTGGTTTGGTAGAGTTGGGTGTTGGTTTAATTCCGGGGGGCGGTGGAACCAAGGAATTTACTTTGCGGGCTTCGGATGAGCTGCATGCTGACGAGCCGGAGACGATTACTTTGAAAAATCGCTTCTTTACGATTGCAACTGCAAAAGTTTCCACATCAGCACTGGAAGCTTTCGATCTCGGAATACTAAAAACGGAAAGGGATTATATATCTCTTAATCCTGACCGAAGAATTGCTGACGCAAAAAATGCTGTATTGGAATTATACCAGGATGGATATACGGCACCGACTCAGAGAACAGATATTAAAGTGCTGGGTCGTTCCGCATTGGGTGCACTCTATGCAGGAATACACGTTATGTGGCGTGGAAACTACGCCACGGATCATGATGTACTGGTTGCCAGAAAACTTGCATATGTTATGTGTGGAGGCGATCTGAGCGAACCGGCGCAGGTTTCGGAACAATATCTACTGGATCTGGAAAGACAGGCCTTTCTCTCTCTCTGTGGTGAAAAGAAAACACTCGAAAGATTACAAAGCGTTATAAAGTCCGGCAAACCGGTTAGAAATTAGTACAATATGAAAAGAATATTTTATGCCGCTATTTGTACAACATTGCCAATTCTTATGGCTTGTCATGGAAATGAGTCTTCCAATGTGAATCAGGAAAAATCAGATACGGCCTATGCGATCATAGGGAAGGTTACCCGCCAGGATTCCGGGAACATCTATCTGCATCACAGGGAATCTGGTAAAACAGATTCATTCGTATTGGACCATGGCTTCTTTAAATTCAGTGGTGTGGCAGATATCCCTGAACTGTGTACTATTGAACTGGATGGCCATTCCAAACAATTTTTCCTGGAAAACGGCAAAATATCAATGCTGATCAAAAAGGATTCTCTTCGTTACGCGCAGATTACCGGTACCAGGTCTCAGGAAGATTTTAACTATTTCAAAGATCAGCTTAGTAAAGCGGTCAACGATCGGATGGATGAAACTGATAAGGCCTATGATGAGGCCAGGGACAAAAAGAATCAGAAAGTTATGGATAGTCTGGATACGCGATACAATGCGCTTGATCTGGAACTAAAACAACTGGTTATGGATTTTACCAAATCCCATCCTTCTTCGGTTGTTTCTGCTTATGAAATTTATGCGAACTTCTCATATAATCCGCGAGCAGGTCAGATCGATAGTCTCTATCAGCAACTGGATTCATCCGCAAGAAACACCTATTTTGGCAAGCAGCTGGCAGTGATCATTGAAAAAGCAAAACAAACGGAGATCGGAAAGAATGCGCCTGATTTTTCTGCTAATGACATGAACGGGAAACCGATATCTCTTTCTTCATTAAAAGGGAAATATGTACTGCTGGATTTCTGGGCCAGCTGGTGTGGTCCCTGTCGCCAGGAAAATCCAAATATTGTAAAGGCTTATCATACATTTCATAATAAGGGATTTGATATTTTCGGAGTTTCGCTGGATGATTCGCGGTCTGACTGGTTACAGGCGATAAAAAAAGACGGGTTGAACTGGACACAGGTTTCAGATTTGAAGGGATGGAAATCTGACGCGGCAGCGCTTTATGGCATAAAGGGCATTCCGATGAATTACCTGATCGATCAAAATGGAGTGATCGTAGCAAAAGGATTACGCGGAAAAGATCTTGAAAATAAATTACTCGAAATTTTACATTAAACTTCTTAACCCTGGTACCATCATGGGAGAGGCTGAATGGTTGAAATCTGACTCAGTCATCCGTATACATTCGGATTTTTATTTTTATGGCGAAGCGGCTTCCGCAGAACTGGCCGAATCCATTGCAAAAGATATTGCCGATCACTGGAACGAGCCGGCAGCGACTGTGGTATTAAAAAATTCATTTCATAATATCGAATTTGTTATCCGCGGATTTTATGAAAAAGATCTGATGCCTGAAACAGTCTGGTTCAATACCAATCCCAGAAATAATTATTTCCGGATCGAGGAGGTGTCTCCTGTTCATGTATCATTCGTAGATGGCATACAGTGTAATACCGGATATTTCAAATTGGATAATCTGGTGAATAATTCCACTACTGCCGCGCATGAGTACGGTCACACAATCGGCCTTGATCATCCGGAACAATTGGATATACGCGGAATGGGACAGCCTGGCATCATGTACCCCAGAGGAACCATTTGTGATCCTGCTTATCAATATGATCCTACAGCGGAACCATTAAAAGCCGGGGGAACCATTAATCCCTATACACGAAAAGTTCTGCAAACAGATATTGATCATCTGCGCCTGCATAAATTAAGCTGGGACAATAAAGGATTTGCCGTTCTTGGAGATTTTTCCAGCATTTATCATGATAAACAGCACCCTCCCCAATAGATCGGACCTGCCAAAGTTTATTCGCTAATTTAGCCACTCTCTATGGCGCCGATTCTTTCCTTAAAAAATATCAGTAAATCCTACGGCCGGATAAAGGCTTTACAGGATGTTTCATTTGATGTTCCGGAAGGTGCCGTATTCGGTATTCTTGGTCCAAACGGAAGCGGAAAGACCACCTTACTCGGAATAGTGATGGATGTATTGATAGCGAGTTCCGGAATTTATACCTGGTTTGGAAATCCCCCATCTGAAAATCAAAGAAGAGAAATCGGTACACTGCTGGAAACACCAAATTTTTACCACTATTTATCGGCACAACACAATCTCGAGATAGCCGCTCTCATTAAACATAAGCCGGCTGATGATATTGAACGGGTATTGAAACTGGTCAGACTTTATGAAAGGCGTAATTCTAAATTTCAAACGTATTCACTCGGAATGAAACAGCGGCTGGCCATTGCTGCCTGTCTGCTGGGAAATCCATCTGTCCTGGTTTTTGATGAACCAACAAACGTGCTGGATCCATCCGGTATTGCCGAACTCAGACAATTGATCATAGATCTGGCGGCAGCCGGGAAAACGATCATTCTGGCGAGCCATCTGCTTGCAGAAGTGGAAAAAGTTTGCACCCATGTGGCCATTTTACAACAGGGTGTGTTGATAAAGTCCGGAGATGTGTTGTCGGCATTAAGCCAGGAAGTCTGGCTTGAGCTGGGTTCATCAGATATGGCTGGACTACATGAAATTCTGGAACGCTTA
Organism: Puia sp.; assembly: GCA_035693345.1. GTDB lineage: Bacteria > Bacteroidota > Bacteroidia > Chitinophagales > Chitinophagaceae > Puia. Next base: position 5,716 of record DASSGT010000004.1, read on the forward strand.
CCCGGGATAAAAAAAATTATCAGACAGGGTAACCATTTCCAGGTTTATTTTATTGATTCTATGCCTGACGCTGACCAGATCAATCGACATTGCTTTGAAAATAATGTTGTTTTGAATTTTCTGCAGGTCATGAAAAAAAGCCTGGAATCTGCATTTATTGAACTCACCGATAATGTAAGTAATTAATCATGCGTGATTTTCTGAGTACACTTCATGTTGAATGGTTGAAACTTAAATATTACAGAACATTCTGGATTTTACTGATAGTTATAGCTGCATGTATTCCTGCCTTCAATTATGTGATCTACGATGTCACAGATAATAGTTTTCCAAAAATAAACGGGCAGAATATCTTGGGCAATCCGTTTTCCTTTCCCAATGTATGGATCACTGTACCCTATAATGCCGGTATTCTGATATTCATACCCGCTATTTTAATCATCACTTTGTTTACAAACGAATATTCCTACCGGACTCACCGGCAAAATGTAATCGACGGGTGGAGCAGATGGAGATTTATCCGGATTAAAATAATAGAAGTATTCTTATTGAATTTGTTCGTAACGGGAGTGGTTATATTAACCTGTTTATATTTCGGTTTCATCACGCGAACAGCTAATCAACCAAAGGCGGGATGGGAACAATATCGTTTTATTTTGTTCTTTTTTGTGGAGATGCTAGATTACTCTCTGATTGCCGTGTTAATCGCAATGCTGATCAGGCGGGCCGGGCTGGCCATGGGAATTTTCTTCCTGTATCTGATCATCGAACAATTCGTTGTTTCACTGGGCCGGAACAAATATAAACAGGTATGGGTGGATTATTTACCGGAAGAAGTTTCCGACCGTCTGATTCCTCAACCGTTTGCCCGTAGAATTTTAGCGCCCGGCAATAATGCCCTTTGGGAAAAACACATTCCTTTATATCTTTCAATTGCCGTTTTATACATTACCCTTTATATTTTGATCATTAGCTGGCGATTCCGGAGAACAGATCTCTGATACCTGTAACACTACCATGGCACGGAAATTAAAAATATCGTTGAATGAAAAAAATTATCTGTATTCTGAATGTAGTCCTTACATCTATTGTCTCTCTTGCCCAGCCCCGGTTGCCGGAACACTATTATTGGGAAAAGCTATCAAACGGTTTAGAAGTAGTGGTTATCGAAAATGATAAAGTACCTCTGGTTACTATTGAAATCGCTGTAAAAAACGGCGCTTTTACTGAAGACTCCAATTACAACGGCCTTTCCCATCTTTTTGAACATATGTTCTTTAAGGCAAATAAAGATTATCCCGATCAGGCAAAATTTCTCAAACGAACACAGGAACTGGGCGCCATATATAACGGATCCACCGGAGACGAACGTGTAAACTATTATTTCACTTTTAGTAAAGACAGCTTGAGCCAGGGATTGCAGTTTATGAATGCCGCTATACGATTTCCTATTTACAGGGTAGAGGATATGCAAAAAGAACGACCCGTAGTAGACGGGGAATTTCAGCGTGCTGAAAGTGATCCTTTATATGTTTTATATTTTGCCTGCCAGAAAAAACTATGGGGTAATTTGTTCACTCGTAAAAATGGAATAGGTATCCATGAAATAATCAATACAGCCACACCGGAAAAAATGATGGTTATCAAAAATAAATATTATTATCCCAATAACTCGATCCTGGTTATCTGTGGTGATGTAAAACATGATGAAGCCATTGCAAAAACAAAAAGCATTTTCGGAAGTTGGGAAAGCAGCGGTTACGATCCAATAACAAAATATCCGATACCAGAGTTCCTGCCCCTGGTTTCTACTGACTATTTTGTTATGGAATCCCCTCTTGCACAAACTCCGATTGTAATGTACTGGTGGCATGGTCCCGATACACGATACGATTCAGCCTCTACGATTGCGGCAAAAGTTTTCCAAACCATCCTTGGCATGAATTCGTCCAAATGGCAACAGGCATTAATCGACAAGGGGCTGGCATCCTCTGCCGACGTAGATTATGATTTTGAAAAATATGTAGGTCCGATCGATATCAATTTGAGACCGAATCCTGATAAACTTCAGATTTGCAATGCGGAGGTCCTAAATCAAATCAAACAATGGGGCAAAGATGACTATTTTAGTGATGAACAATTAAGGGACGCGAAAGAAATTATGCGTCGGAATGCAATACGCCAAAAGGAAGAGCCTTCGGCGCAGGCGAGTATAGTGACCGCAGCCTGGTGTAGCTCTTCCCTGGATTACATGACCGACTTTGAAAAAAATTGTCAGAAAGTAACCCGGGCAGATATTCAGCGATTCATCTCCAAATATATTGCGGGGAAACCGTATATAGCCGGAATGATCATCAATTCGGAAATGAATAAGGAATTAAAGGCCTCCGAAAATTTTAAACCCGGTTTATAATATCAATAATCCCATTATACATATGCAAACATTTATAAAAAAACAGATCTGCATTCTAATTCTGATAACCTGTTTCATTTCTGTTTCAGCGCAAAACAAATCTGCTTATGAGATGATGGTAAATGGTGTTAAAGTGATTGTTCAGCCCAGCGGCAACGAAATAGTGCAGGTATTAACATTGTTCAAAGGTGGTGTCCAGAATTACCCGGCAGAAAAGGCCGGTATTGAGGACCTGGCCATTACGGCGCTTACGGAATGCGGTACAAAAAACGATTCCAAGAATGCATTTAAAGATAAGCTGGATAAGGTCAGTGCAGAAATTGAAGGAACTGCCGGCATGGATTATTCCTATTTAACACTCAATTGTATTAAGAGTGATCTGGATCAGGTTTGGCCGTTGTATAGCGATGCACTCACCGTTCCGTTGTTTGACAGTGCGGATTTCGATCGTGTTAAATTAAACGCCATTAATAAAATAAAATCACGCAGTTCAAGGCCGGATTTTGCCATCTCCAAAATGGGTAAGGAAACTGCATTTAAAGGAAAGGATTATTCAAAATCCCCCTATGGAGAGCAAAGTATTGTTAGTAAACTAACACCATCTGAAACAAAATCTTATTATACTTCCATTCTGACACGTTCCCGGATGTTGATCGTCGTTGTAGCCGAACTCGACCGGACGGCAATCGAACAAAAAGTAAAAGAACTCACTGCCAATATTCCGGATGGCAGCCCCGTAAAAATGAATCGCTATAATTATTCACCTGCCCGGAATACATTTACGGAACAAAAGAAATCGGTAGCCACGAATTACATTCAGGGTGTGTCCGGAGGCCCGCAACCGGGCTCTTCCGAATTCAATGCATACGTTATCGCGATGGACATATTTTCTGATAAACAATATCTGGAAGTCAGAACCAACAATGGCCTCTCCTATGCACCTCAGGCTTTTTTCGTCGGTGGATTAACTCCCTATACAGTTTTCCGGGTTTCCACCACCAATCCGGATAAATATATTGGTGTTATGGATCGCCTGATTGAGAAAACACATGGGGAAGGTTTTACTGCAGAGGAAGTAAAAAATTCTAAAATGGGTTATGTAACGGGATTTTATTCCAAAATGGAAACGAATGCTGCCCAGGCTGCATCCCTGGCGTCAAATGAAATATTATTCAATGACTGGAAGCGATCTCTCCGCATAAATGAAGATTTAAAAAAGGTGAACGCAGAGGATGTAAACAAAGCATTTAATAAGTATGTGCAGGAAATCACCTGGGTTTATCAGGGGGACACAAGTAAAGTAAATCCGGCTTTATATACAGCCATGCCGGTCAGTTCTAAATTGCCAAATAGTAAGGTTTCGGGCGGGAATAAAAACTAATCAACGTCCGGTGAGATCTGTAAATGCTGCATCAATCGTTGGATAAATGAACTGGAATCCCTGCTGTTTTATTTTGTTTGCACTGACATTGCTGTTTTTGAGAACCTCTTCGCTCCGGTCGCCTAACATCATCCGAAGTATAAAATTTGGAACCGGCATCGGAATAAAAAAGCTGCCTTTCATTTTTTTTGCGAGTGCCAATGTAAAATTCCGGTTGTTCACAGGGCCGGGTGACACTGCATTGTAAACACCGGACCAGTTTGTATTTATCATGGCTTCCAGATACAACCGACAGAGGTCCTCTATATGAATCCAACTGATCATTTGTTTGCCATTTCCCAAAATACCCGCGATCCCATATTGAATGGGCCTTTTGAATGCTGGGAACGCCCCACCCTCATTGCTCAATACGATACCGGTACGAAGAATCACCAGTCTCTTACCTAACCCTTCTATGGGTTTTATGGAATTTTCCCAGGCTTTACAGGTTTCACCCAGAAAGTCAGCAGCGGGTGGATCTGTTTCG
>DASSGT010000005.1:0-4359 GCA_035693345.1 Puia sp.
ATAATTTTACATAACCGCGGCTGGCCATCGGGGGGGGAAATTGAAACCGCTTTTTTCTTTCCTCAAATTCTTCGTCCGTTACCCTGATGTTTAATTTTCTGTTTGGTACATCCAGTATAATAATATCACCTGTTTCAATGAATGCAAATTTTCCACCGACTGCTGCTTCCGGTGACACATGTAAAACGATGGTTCCAAAACCGGTGCCGCTCATTCGTCCATCAGAAATTCGCACCATATCCCGGATTCCTTTTTCCAGCAATTTCGACGGAATTCCCATATTGCCCACTTCCGGCATACCCGGATAACCTTTTGGACCAACATTTTTCAAGACGAGTACACTGTTTTCATCCACTTCCAGATCGGGCGAATCGATTCTTTTTTTAAAATCTTCAATATTTTCGAATACCACTGCCTTGCCTTCGTGCTGCATCAGGTGTGGACTGGCCGCGGACGGTTTGATCACGGCCGATGCTTCGCATAAATTCCCTGTTAGAATCGCAAGTCCTGTTTCTGAATTAAACGGCTTTTTTACTGTCGCAATAATTTCCCGGTTATAACATTCAGCACCCGCATAATTCTCCGCGACGGATTTTCCATTTACAGTCATCGCGTTTTGATGTAGCAAAAGATCGAGTTCTTTCAGAACTGCGGGCAATCCGCCCGCATAAAAGAGATCTTCCCTAAAATATTTGCCGGATGGTTGCAAATTGGCTATCAGTGGTACTTCTGCGGAAAGCTTGTCAAAATCCTTTAATTCAAGAGGAACACCGATCCTCCCGGCAATTGCTAACAGGTGTATAACAAAATTGGTAGAACCACCGATGGCTGCATTGGTAATGATGGCATTTTCAAAAGCCTTCCGGGAAAGTATATCTGAAAGCTTCAGATCTTCTCTAACCATTTCCACAATCCTCGATCCTGACAATTGAGCCAAGACCTTTCTTCTCGAGTCAGATGCGGGTATTGCCGCATTACCCGGAAGGGATAAACCAAGGGATTCGACCATACAAGCCATGGAGGATGCGGTTCCCATTACGGCGCAATGTCCCCGGCTACGGCACATGGCAGCTTCAATATTCAGAAATTCTTCATCCGAAACCGTTCCTGTCCGAATATCGTCGTGATAGCGCCATACATCGCTTGTGCCGATTTGCTGTCCCTTATAGTTACCCGTTAACATGGGACCTCCGGAAACAACAATCGTCGGAATATCTACACTACACGCCCCCATCACCAGCGAAGGAGTGGTTTTATCGCAGCCGCATAAAAGAACCACACCATCGACCGGATTTGCACGGATAGATTCCTCAACATCCATACTGGCCAGGTTCCTGTATAACATGGCTGTCGGTTTGATAAGCGTTTCGCCCAGTGACATCACAGGAAATTCCACAGGGAATCCGCCTGCCTCAGAAATGCCGCGCTTGACCGACTCGGCAAGCTCTCTGAAATGTGCATTACAGGGAGTTAGTTCACTCCAGGTATTACAAATTCCGATAACCGGTTTATTATTGAATTCAAATCCCGGTATTCCCTGGTTTTTCATCCATGCCCTGTAAATAAATCCATCCTTTCCCTTCCTGCCGAACCATTCCTGGCTTCTTAATTTTTTTTCCTTCATTTTATTAATAGTTTCCGGAAGAAATATAAATGTTATTCATAGATCAGCGGGTGTAACTGTTCAAAAATATTCAACTTTCTGATTCAGAAGGTCGTCCTTAATATAATCAGTGTGAAATTGAAAGCGTTCTGATCAGGATTTGCTGACCGATGATTGTTTTACAATGACTGAGTGGCGTTGTATGTATTTAGATCCCTGGGAAATGTTACTCCCTTTAAGATGAGGTCGGAGTATTCTTTTGTGAATTTCTCTTCCCATTGCCTGACCTTTTTGGCCATATCTTCTTTTATGGTTCTCATCTCATGATTATTGGGATATTTCAAAAGATTAAGAACCGATTCCTCGTATTGAATATTCAATTCCAATAAATGCTGATACGCCAGTTGGGCCTGGGCGATGCGGTCGGGGTTCATAACGGCAAGTTACTGTATTTTAGGATGCATCGAAATCCATTCTATGCACAACGACTGCATATTGGTGCATAAGTCCGGTTGACGATAAGTCGATGACCGTTGACCGTTAGGCGTTCAGCTTATTAAGGTCGACGCCTGCATAAAATCCCATATCAATATTCTTATACAATTTAGTCAGGAAAATGATCTGACCTGTATGGTATGAATAGTGTTCTGTTACATGAACAATGATACTGATACCTGAATGTTCAGTGCCCTGAACAACCCGGTGGCGCAATAAGTTTTCCGGGCTGGCTCCGGCGATGATCGTTCTGGCCTCCCGGATAGTATCCTGCCATTTTTCTATCACTTCGGCTTTTGTAAACCCTCCTGCAATTGAGAATTCAAGATCCCTTTCGCGAATGTCCGGTGCCCCGCCCAAAGAGGAAATGATGTACTGCCGGATATTTCCACACAAGTGAAGAATGATATTACCTACGCTGTTGACATGTTCATTGTGACGAAACCAGATATCTTTCTCATCAAGCTGATTCATACAGGCTTTTATCTTCGATGTGTTTTCGTCTATCGATTTAAGGGACTGATCAATAAACTCTTTACGAAATATATTTTCCATTAAAGGGAATTATATTCTAAGTTAAGAAACTTCGAATGGCGATCATAGCATGCTTATTCTGACCTTAAACTTCGGATCGGATTTACAACGGCCGCCCGGATCGTTTGAAAGCTGATGGTGATCATTGCGATGAGGACGGATGCAACGGCCGCTGCAACAAAGACCCACCAATGAATCGAAATGTGATAAGCAAAATTCTGCAGCCATGAATGCATAGCATACCAGGCGACAGGGAAAGCCAATAGAGATGAAATGGCAATCAGCTTTAAAAATTCGCCTGATAATAATCCGGCCAATCCCATCACCCCGGCGCCTAATACCTTTCGGATGCCAATTTCCTTTGTTCTGCGTTCCGCTGTGAATGCAGCCAGACCGAACAATCCCAGACAGGAAATGCAAATGGCAAGAACAGCGAATACTCTCGATAACTTACTTACGAGCATTTCACTTAGAAAAAGCTGATTGAATCTGTCGTCAACAAAGTGGTACTGAAAAGGAAATACCGGATTATCCTGCTTCATCACCGATTCAATTTTTGCAATTGCTTTTTCTGTATTCACCTGACCTTTCAGTTTTACATACATCACGCTCTCGTATTCATAATGCGGGTTGCAAAAGAAAATCAACGGATCAGGCGTGGTCCCAAACGGGTTTCCATAAACAAAATCCTTAACCATCCCGATGACTGTGTACCGATCCTGTCCTGCGCTGATGATCGTTCCGATGGGATTGGGTTTATTCATAATCTTTGCAAGCGATTCCGTGATGATGATATTATTACTGTCCACCACTGGATCCGGATAAAAATCACGCCCGAGTACTACGCGGATACCGTTTGTTGAAAGTAACTCCGGACTTACGTTTCGCTGCGAAACAATATGAGTCGCGTTTGGATCCTTTCCTTCCCAACTAAAATGATCGCTGTTATTTCCACCATAAATGGTTTCATGATCCGAAAGCGCTGCCTTGTCGACCACGCCTGTATTCAGCAGATCCTGTTTAATAGAATTGAACCTTTTCCCCATATCACCCTGTACATCCATAACCAACAGATTGTCCTTGTTATAACCGAGGTCACGATTTTTTACATGCTCAATTTGCTGGAAGATGATGACGGTGCTGATAATGAGTATGATCGATACTGAAAACTGCATCACGACCAATCCTCTTCTGATCAGCGCAGCGCTCCCGCTTTTCATTTTAATACCTTTCAATACAAATACAGGATTAAATGATGAAAGATACAGGGATGGATAACTGCCGGCTACGAGTCCGCAAATTATAGTGATTCCAAACAGATATGTAAGATGGACCGGATCTGTGAGATGTAATGTTAGTTGTTTTTGAGCCAGAGTATTGAAAAAAGGAAGGGTTATTATCATCAGCAGAATACCCAGGATCACCGAAAGAAATGCCAGGAACAGGGCTTCTGCTATAAATTGTATGATGAGCTTTCCCCTGCCCGATCCAAGTACCTTCCGGACACCTACTTCCTTGGCGCGTTTCTCACTCCGGGCAGTAGCCAGGTTCATAAAATTTATACAGGCCAGGAAAAGAATTATCCAGGCTATCAGGCTGAACATGTGTACATATTCGATACGGCCGCGGCCTGTTTGTTTGCCATTTTTAAAATCCCATCTCAGGTGCCAGTCATTCATCGAAAAAAGAAAACTGCTTACAATGGATTTTGGTACCCGCTTCTTTAT
>DASSGT010000006.1:0-5083 GCA_035693345.1 Puia sp.
GTGTACTGCGTGTTGCGGCTGTAGTTAACAATCGGAACGCCAATCGAAAAACCATAATACCATTTGTCATGGGAATTACCTGCCAACCCGAGTGCTATTTCTGTTATACCGCCTGAAGTCTGGATATCTGTATTCTGACCGAGGCTTCCACCGGCAGCCAAAACTTTACCTGGCTGATTAATATTAGGACCGAATCCTCCATTGGAACTATCGACCAGATAAGTATAAAGCGCCATCCTTGTGCCATATGAAACGCCGGGGCTTGAGATGGCATCATCGACAGATAATCCGGAGGCATTAAATTCTTCCAGGTAAGCTTCTGATGCAGACGAATAATTATTATTTCCCTGATAATTAATATGCCCATTGAAATCTGCGCTCCGGTTTACTGCCAGACTAAAGGAAGAACTTTTATCCGGCTCATTAGCCCAACCGATTACTACACCGGATGTGCCCAGAATGAAATTATTGTAAGAAGGACTTTTGACATTGTTCGAAAGATATCCCGTCTTCGTTGAACCAAATGACCAGCCTGGGCTCATAACAACTTCACCGGTTTTATAAAATGCCAGTCCCGCAGGGTTCACATAATTCGCGGTAATATCACCTCCCAGTGAGCCCATAGCGCCACCAATGGCCTGCTCTCTGGCAGTGCCTGAGGGCCGCGTGTAAGACATCCGCAATGCATCTTCCGGAAGTTGTGCCTTGAGTAGAAAACCAAATAAAATAAACGGGCACAGAAATATGAGAAATTTCATCTTCAATCAACGATTACCTGCCTGGACGAGAAATACCTCCACCTCCGCCGCGGGAGGCGCCACCACCGCCACCTCCGCCGCCGCTAAAATTGGAAGGAGAGGAGCGCATGGGCGAATAATTACTATTATTAAATGTAGGACGGCTGTTAGTAGACCTGTTAAAATTATTATTGGAACTGTTGATTGAATTACGACCAGCATTTGAATTGATGTAATTAGTGCTGGGCCTTGAGTTGTAATAATTACCCTGATATGCTGAGGGGTTAAAATTACTCATCCTGGTATAAGAAGGAGTTGTATTATTTTTCCCATTCACAATCACAACACCACCATAATAAGGGTTATAGAAATTATTCCAGGCATAATAGCTGTTATAATAACTCAGGGGACTGTAGTAGCCGAAGCCGCCGTAGTAAGGACTGTAATATCCGGCACCGAAACCAATACTCAATCCGATGCTGGATCCATAAGGTGAATAAGGGGCATAAGGTGCAAATCCGCCTCCGTAATAATCATAATTGTAATCATCAAAATACGACCACTTGTCAGGATTCTGAACGCGCATCTTAACGTAATTATCGTTTGGCGTACTATAATAATCCGAGTTGTTATTTTGAGCAGAGGACTGGCTTACTGCCGGAGCACCGGGCGAATAGTAAACATCATCCGGAGTCGGATTATTTCTATATACTGAACAGCTATTTAAGGTAAAGAGCAACAGGGCTACGATAATGAATATATAGGGACGTTTCATGGCGAAAGCTTTTAGAAATTTCGATCTTAAGTTACTACTTTTGAGCCTTTTAACAAAATTACAAAATATATATAGCTTCTTCTGAAAATTACCAGGCTGAACTGTTAAAATGAGCTTAATCAAGGTGTCTGGTTTGAATATCCGATTATGAGCAAAGAAATCACAAGCAGGGAAGAGAATTATGCACAGTGGTATAACGACCTGGTCATAAAGGGTGGATTGGCCGACTATTCTGCTGTCAAAGGCTGTATGGTAATTAAACCTTATGGATTTGCACTCTGGGAAAAAATGCGGGATGAACTGGACCGGATGTTTAAGGAAACCGGTCATGAAAACGCTTATTTTCCACTTTTCATCCCGAAGAGTTTTTTGAGCAGGGAAGCTGCTCATGTGGAGGGATTTGCAAAAGAATGTGCCGTAGTCACCCACTACCGTCTGAAAAATGATCCGGACGGGGGCGGGATTATAGTAGATCCGGAAGCAAAACTGGAAGAGGAACTCATTGTGCGGCCGACAAGTGAAACCATTATCTGGAACACTTATAAAACATGGATTCAGTCTTATCGCGACCTTCCACTGCTTATTAACCAGTGGGCCAATGTTGTGCGGTGGGAAATGAGAACGAGACTTTTTCTTCGGACCACGGAATTTCTATGGCAGGAAGGGCATACAGCACATGCGACTGCGGAAGAAGCCATTGAAGAATCGCAATTGATGTTAAGGGTGTATGCAGATTTCGTCGAGAATTATATGGCCGTTCCTGTTATCCGGGGCGTAAAAACGGCCAGTGAACGTTTTGCCGGCGCCGTAGAAACTTATTGTATAGAAGCCATGATGCAGGATGGCAAAGCCTTACAGGCTGGTACTTCACATTTCCTGGGTCAGAATTTTGCCAAAGCATTTGATGTGACATTTTCAGACAGACAAAATAAGCTGGAATATGTTTGTGCAACCAGCTGGGGTGTAAGTACCCGGCTTGTGGGTGCGTTGGTGATGGCGCATAGTGATGACGAAGGGCTGATTTTGCCTCCCCGTATAGCGCCCATCCAGGTTGTGATCATTCCGATCTACAAGGGGGATGAAAGAAAAGATCAGCTGGATGTGAAAGGGAAAGAAATTGCTGATGGATTGAAGAAACTGGGTATCCGCGTAAAGTTTGATCATAATGACAACAACAGACCCGGATGGAAATTTGCAGAGTACGAGAAAAAAGGTGTCCCTGTTCGGATTGCAATGGGTTTAAGAGATCTGGATAATCAAACCATAGAAATTGCAAGAAGGGATAGCAGGGAAAAAATGAGTGTCCCGATGGAAGGACTTCCGGAAAGGATAGAAAATCTATTGACGGATATTCAGGAATCAATGTACCGGAAAGCTTTGTCATTCCGGGATGCGCATATTACGAGGGCCGATAACTGGGACGATTTCGCACGTCTGCTCGATACGAAAGGAGGATTTATCTCTGCACATTGGGATGGAACGGCTGAAACAGAAGAATCAATCAAGGAACAATTAAAAGCAACTATCCGTTGCATTCCGTTAAATAATCCGGCAGAAGAAGGGTTATGTATATATAGCGGTAAACCCAGTCATCAGCGGGTTCTGTTTGCAAGAGCTTACTAAAAGTTAATAGTTAATGGTTAATAGTTAATAGTGGGTATTCATTATTCCATTTGGTTTTATGCTTTGTGCTTTAAGCTTTAAGCTTATTTTGAATACTGATGGATTTTTCTTTTATTTAACATCTCATCCCCTTAACCAAAAATTTAATTCCATGGAACAATCCTCAAATCTATTTGAATTACAATTAGATCAACCCTCTATTAATTATTTAAGCGAAGCCGCACGGTGGAGCCGCTTTTTGTCAATCATTGGTTTTATTTATTGTGGGTTCATGGTGATTTTTGGTCTGTTCTTCGGTTCTGTTATGACGAAGATGATGCCGGTTACGGGCGATTCAGGCATGACGGCAGTCGGAAGTGGTTTCCTGGGTGTGTTCATCATCATCATGTCCCTGATCATGTTTTTCCCGGCTCTTTACTTGTGGAATTTTTCTTCCAAAATACGAAAGGCATTCAATAACAATGATCAGCCATTGTTAACAGAATCCCTCAAAAACCTGAAATCATTTTTTAAATTCTACGGAATATTGCTGATCGTCGTTTTATCTTTTTATGCCCTTGCGCTGATTGCAGCGATCATAGGTGCGGTGGTCGGCAGGCATTAAACTAGTGGCTGGAATAATAATTATAATCCTTGAGCAGGGTTTCAAGGAAATCTTTTGAATCCTGATCAGCCTGTACATTCAGTTTCCATTTTATTCTTTCAGCTATGCGGAAAGCGAGTTCATGATTGTTGTTCTTTTTAATCGTTTCAATGATCATTTTAAGGGAATTGATATCCTTGTCACTCATTTGCATTACCTGAGGATAACGCGGTTTGTAATCAGCTTCCAGTTCTGTAAAAACGGTATCCTGCCAGGAGGTCCGTGTACGCGTAAAAATAACAATCGTACCGGCTACAATATCACCAATCCGCTGCGATTTATCCGATATAATAACACATGCGATACCTGAAAACGCCAGTACACTGCAATACCAGGGAAGGGACCCTGCAGCGATCGCTCCGAATATCCATACAGGGAAATCGGCCAGCCTGAAAACCCATCTGATAATATACTGACTGATGGAAGCCTGACCGCCTTCCAAAGTAATTACCCGTATTCCCAGAATTTTCTTCCCAATGGTTTGTCCGTTGGTAAGTATTTCCATTACCGGATAATAAAGTAAGACTGGAAACCCAACCAGAATATATAACCACTGGTTTTCGGTGAGTTTTTTTTGTGGCAGCAAATCAATGATTTTGCTGCACAAAAGTCCGTACAGAAACATGACCAGCACATCAATACACCAGGCAAACATCCTTCGGTGAAAAGGACTGATCGGGAAATCTATCTCAATATTAAATCCAGTGTCCAGTTTTACGGTTAACATAATATTCGGGGAAACATTATATTTATAAATAAATGTACTGTTTTTGTGCGTGAAGGTCAATTCATACAACAGAATATTGAGAAGTGGAAAAATTATCAGTATGATCCGACATCGGATCCTGATGAAATGGCAGCCCGTTTTACAGAACTTGTAAACGACCTGGGTTATGCAAAAACATTTTATCCGCAGAGCAAAGTGACGCTCTATCTCAACAAACTGGCTTCCAATATTTACCTGGGTATCTATAAAAATAAAAAAGAGGAATCTTCACGGATTATACGGTTCTGGAAAACCGAATTGCCGATGGTCATCCGCAGACATCACCGTCTGCTGTTGTATTCGTTTCTGATTTTTCTTTTTTTTGCTGTTGTGGCTGCTTTCTCCGCAGCAAACGATCAGGAATTTGTTCGGGGTGTGCTGGGCAATGATTATGTAGAAATGACTGATCAGAATATTGCAAAGGGTGATCCCTTCGGGGTTTATAAAGGGCAGGATTCCCTGTCGATGTTTCTGTGGATTGCCGTTCACAACGTACAGGTTTCATTCCTGATCTTTGTTTCCGGTCTGCTGGCCGGACT
>DASSGT010000007.1:0-10838 GCA_035693345.1 Puia sp.
CACTCTGCGAATGTATATTGATCGAAAAAAATGGGATATACCAAACCTTAAAGTGAATGTAAACATGTACCAGGAATCCGTAAATAATGTACCTACGACCATTATTGACCGGGATCTCATATTGAGCGAACATGTGCCGGAGGATCAGAAAATAAGACTTCAGGAAATTGCCAGTCATTGTCCGATTTCCAAAATTCTGGAAGGCAATATCAAGATTCGGACATTTATATTCAAGACAGGCGAAACAAAGACGATCAAATACGGCAATGAAGAAATAACTGTTTTATGGAAACCTGAATTTTGCCAGCACTCCACCAGATGCTGGAAACAACTGCCCCAGGTTTTCAATCCATCCGTAAAGAAATGGATAGACCCCAATGGTGCGCCTGCTGAAAGAATTCAGGAGCAGATTGATCGTTGCCCATCCGGTGCACTGGTTTTTAATCGTGTAATCCCCAATGAAAAATAGTTTTAGTACATGGACTTCAGTATTCGTCCACTCACTTCAGGCTATGGAGGGAAAATCGTTTTCCAGTCATTCTTCATACTGATCACATGCCATTTCAATTGAGCAGCTGTCTTCAGTGATGCGGAGGGTGATTTCACCTGTCGTATCTGATTCACTTTTTTAATGTAATTTGATTTCAGATGGAAAATATCGCACTGATCGTATTATTATTATTTGGTGTTGCATTTCTGGCTGTATTGTCAAACCGTTTCAAATTTCCTTTCCCGATTGCGCTTGTACTATCAGGACTGCTGATCAGCCTGATTCCCGGTCTTCCCACCATTACATTACAACCCTATGTTGTTTTTATTATATTCCTGCCTCCCCTCTTATATGGAGCTGCCTGGTACACCAGCTGGCATGAGTTTAAAACTTACTATAGATCTATTTCCCTGGCTGCCGTGGGGCTTGTATTACTGACTACCACTATGGTTGCCATCATGGCCCACTATATCATTCCGGATGTCAGCTGGCCGCTTTGCTTTTTAATAGGCGCCATTGTATCTCCTTCTGATGCGGTAGCAGCAACTTCTGTTACCAGGGGCCTGGGACTGGACCCCAGGCTGATCACTATTATAGAGGGAGAAAGTCTTGTAAATGACGCCAGCGGCCTGATCGCTTACAAGTACGCATTGGCGGCGGTTATGGCCGGTAATTTTATATTCTGGGAGGCAGGTTTGAATTTTATCTGGGTTGTGCTCGCTGGAGTTTCTATTGGCCTGATCATCGGATATTTAATGTATCTGGTTCATAAAAATTTTATTTGTACGCCGGTTATTGAAGTGACTCTTACCTGTCTGACTCCCTTTGCATCGTATCTGATCGCTGAATATTTCCATGTATCCGGAGTGCTTTCAGTTGTAACCACAGGACTTTATTTATCGTTTCGCTCGAATGAAATTTTTACCAATGAAAGCCGCATTATGGTTTACTCGGTGTGGGAAACCATCCTGTTTATTTTAAACGGACTGATTTTTATTTTAATTGGTTTGCAATTACGCAGTGTGATGGAGGGCATTCAGGATTATTCGGGTTCAGAGCTTGCCCTTTATGGCCTCGCGATCAGCGCAGTTGTTATCATCGTACGATTTATCTGGGTTATTCCGGGAAGTCTGATTCCGGCGTTGTCAAAAAGAATAAATGCCAAACGACATTTTAATCAGCGCAACCTGGTCGTTTTTGGATGGTCGGGCATGCGTGGCGTGGTATCACTGGCCGCCGCTTTATCTATTCCGTTGCTTATGCCCGATGGCACGGCATTTCCCCATCGCAACCTGATTATCTATATTACATTTTGTGTCATACTTACAACTCTAATATTATTGGGATTTTCACTTCCCTGGGTAATAAAGAAACTGAAAATTGAACCTTACTCACCCACCGCAGAAGAATATGAAGTCAGAACGAAAGTGGTAAACAATACGATCCAGCATATAGAAGAAAATCTTTCGCTGGTGAACGGGGAATTATTGAATAATATCAAAAACAAATATGAAATAAAATATAACCGTTTGCAGAAAACTGATTTACCGGCTGATTATTTTGGCGGCGAGACGCCTGGTGTAGCTAATATATTCAATGAATATTCAAAATTGCAAATTGATATGATTGGGGTGGAGAGAAAATCATTACAGCAACTACATCGCTCCGGTGAAGCCAGTGAAGAAATTATCCGCAAAATTGAAAGAGAACTGGACCTTGAAGAAACCCGCCTTCAATTGGATATGTATACAACCTGATTCATTTCTCACTTATTACCCTAGTTGGATTTCCGGTCAAATGAAAATATTCCGGCTTCCGGATTCCTGTTACCGAGTATGTGATCTGTTATCATTTTGGCTGCTATCACGCTGAAAGCAATGCCATTTCCACCGAAGCCCAGGGCATAATATGCATTGGGTGTTTTGGAGATCTCTCCGATTCAAAAAGAAAATTCATTATTTCCTGTTTTCAAAGGATAGTCCTTATTATTCCAGACTAAATGACCAGAGGTCTGGTCAGGTAAACTGATTTGAATTTTCCATTTGTTATTTTCCAGTCGATAGCTCACAGATATTTTACCTCTGGGATGAGGCATTTCTCCGCTGATATTTTTTAATTGTCCGAGTCTGGGTTCAATTTTTACTCTGGTAAAGCCCGGCGCTTCGCTGTCAACCCCGAGCACTGTTCTGAAAAATTCTATATTAGGACTCGCCCCCCAGGCATGACAATCTGAACGGGCATTATTAATATCTGATATTTCAGCCCATGTCGTCATACCCATTTTAAGGTTTTCCCGCCATTGACCCAGCCAATTTATATAATCATCGCCCAGCCCAGCCTTTACGAGTGCCTGGTGTAAATAAAACTTGAAGTAAATAGAGGCTGGTGCCAGCGAACTATCGGTGAGCATCTCCTTCCCAATGTCTTTTGCCTGCTGACCATCCAATATACCAGTCAGAATGGCGAGTGAATTGGCATGTTGTGAATAATAATCTTTTTCCGGACGATCCGCAAAAAGGTTTCTTTCCATACTCCAATATTTTTCGCGGATAGTCTTTTTTAACTGATCCGCATATTGGTTGTAAAGAGAATCATATGATGCAAAACCATATTTGGATTCCAGATCAGCCGCTAACTGATAAGCCCAGAGCAATTGCAAATCGAGTAATGCCGAATTGCCATTGAGTCCGACAGGTCCTACTCCGGAATTCCAACCCTTTAACTCAACCCAGTCCGTAAACATCCAATAAGGAACATCTTTCAGTGAACCATCTTTTTGCTGATATCTTCTGAAATATTGTAGTATCTGTCTCTCACCGGGTAGTTTTGCTTTGATAAAATTGCTATCTCTTCCATACATCATATAATCGTGCAGCATTCCGATGTACCAGAATGAAAACGTTGGTATATACTGCGGAGTATACGAAGGATGGCGACTGAGCGTTACGCCTTCCGGTCTGCGTGAATCATCCATCTGATTCATGGCATTCCGTAGCAGCCTTTCATCACCGCTGTTATACAATGAAATCAATGCCTGTATTCTTGCATCACCGATGTATTGCAACTGTTCGTAATAAGGACAATCCATATAGGTTTCCATCGCACACAACCGGGCTGTACGCCAACCGACTTCAAAGATCCGGTTGAGTTCCGGATCAGCTGTCGTAAGCCTGGCATTTAGCTGAAAAGGATATCCCGTAAAATTTCCAAAAACGTCCTCAATGATTAACGGATCTGATTGTGTTTTAATTTTTATCTGTATGTAGCGATACGTCCTGAATGCAAGCGTTGTAAAATCCTGTGCCCTGCTTCCATTAGAGACAATGCTGTCTTTTCTACCGATAAATTCTTTGCCTTCTGTTTCATTCCGGTTTCCCTTTGCAGGATATTTTATAAATAATGCTTCTGCGTAACTCAGTGTAATAAAACCCTGCCTGCCTCCGCTGAAAATAATTTCCGGGTAGGCGTTGGTTAAGAAACCCTGATCCAATATGATGGTTGCTTCAGTATGAGCAGGTACTTCAAATGATGTTTTAACTGCCGGAAATCCTGTGGGTATCTGAACCGCATTTGCACTGTTTAGTTTTGCCAGTCGTTGATTTTTTAATTCCATGGGAGGAATACCGGATGGAACCAGTAGCCACCCACTGACGGTGCCGTAGCCGCCAATCAGGCTTTTTGGAATTCCAGCCATGATAACCCGTGCATTTTTCCAATTATCATCAGGAAAGTCTGATTTTCTCCAGTCTGACTGATACTTGTTCATGTCTACTTCCTCTCCAGGTCCGGCCACATAGTATGTGGGCGTTTTAAACCGGATGGGATGATAAGAAGTATCACGCCTGCATTTCCAGTTACTGTCTGTAATAATTTTATTTTCGCGTTGATCTGACCCTTGTAATATAAACCCTGTTCTGAGGGATATCTGACCTTCGGGCCTCCACTCACCTTCATTCCAAACCTGTGCGGCTATGATATTTTTTCCCGCGTGAAGAAACGGGGCAATATCAAGGGTAGCGAAATTCCAATGATCCAGATCACCCCTGGCCGGTCCAAGAGAAACCTGTTTTTCGTTTACAAACAATTTGTAACGGTTATCCGCAGAGACGTGGATCACAAAAGAATCGGGCTTGCTTTGCAAATCCATCAATCTCCTGAACAAATAAACTCCGTAACCGTCAGGAGATTCGCCAGGAACTGCAATCCAGGAAGCCTGCCACTGATTCACCAGAAGGGAATGGTCGATCGATTGCGCCATACCCTTCGGAGCAATAAACAAACCATATATAATAAAAATGATTCCGGGAATGTGATGCCTGCGCAAGCCGTTCATAAAACTGAAGACATGATACATTTTAATCATTTGATTAAAAATAAACCAAAAAAACTAATACTCCCCGCCCGGCTTACGTTTATTCAGCGCTTTATCAGAAGATGGAGGCAGCGAAGCGGGCGGTTCTTCGAAAATAATATCTTCGTTTAAGGAATAAATAAATGCCAGTAATTCTTTCTTTTCATTCCTGGTCAAATGAAGGGAATCACCTGGCAATGTTTGATTTTCTACCACCAGTTTTTTACCCTGGCCTCCGCCCACATCATAGAAGTCAATCACTTCTTCCAATGATTTGAAAACACCATTATGCATGTAAGGCTTTGTATACTCAGCATTTCGAATCGAACCCGTGCGAAAAGCATGTAATGTTTCTGGTGCCTTGTTAATCATATATCTGCCTTTGTCGGTGCTCAGATCCTTAAAACTTGTATCGCCGGGTGTTCCCAATACTTCAAATTCTGAACCGATATAAGGCGGCTTTACTCCGTTGAAATTAGGAACAAAATGACAAGTACCGCATTTTGCCCGGCTCATGAATAAATTAAAACCTTTTTTTGCCTCATCCGACACAGTTCCTATATTATTCATGGCATTGTCAAAAGGTGAATAAAACCGGCTATAACTACCATCATAATATGTTATGGCGGAAACAATATGATTGAGCGTTATGTCTTTTTCCTCCGGAGTAAGCTTTAGAAATGATTTAAATGCTTCTTTATATTCTTTGCAACTAAGAACTTTTTTAATCAATTCCTTTTCGTTACTGTTCATTTCATTTGGGTTAGTAATCACATCCTTTCCCTGGGCCTGAAGAGAAATATGCTTTCCATCCAGCATCAGTAGATGATTGTAAACCGAATTGATCAGCGTCGGCGTATTTCTCGGCAGCCTTTGCTGTTTATCAAACTGAAAGGCCAGTCCGATTGTAGTGTCTGTAAAATACTCTGTTGGTTTATGACAGGAAGCACAACTGCGCATATTATTCCCGGATAAGATCGGATCATAGAAAAGTAATTTGCCGATATATCTGATTTCCCGGAGTGTCTTTTCATCTTCCACCATGGAGTAAATGCCCTTGGTGTTCTGGGAGGCATATAAGGATTTATCAAAAATGGATTGAATAGCATTGTTCAGGGTATAATCATTGTAATTGATCGACCTGGCATTATAGTCGTTGATAAATTTCTGATTCATCGCAAACAGCGGATTTACATAATCACGGATAAAGTTGAAATGATTAAATGCACTGAAACCAGTTCCCTGTGATGCAACGAATGATATGGTTTTTTCATATTTGTCCAGATAATCCGATGTTATGGGAGTTTCGGGAAAACTCAGATTAAAATTGTTGTAGATTTCTCTGGTCCCCAGCAGCATGGAATGCAGTTCAGTGATCACGCGATTTGTATCAGGACATTCGAATCCGGTAGTATAAATGGCTGCCAGGTTTAATAAGAATAACCGGTTTGCCAGAAAAAAATGGCTGTAGGAATTCAATTGGCTGGTTATTGAATCGGCTTCAAATGTTTTGACAGCCTCTTCACTTCTTTTGATTATTTGAATCAGAGAATCTTTTATAAGAGGCGTCTGATCCATTGATAATTCGGCCAGCGACAAACCGGCACCCTCTCTCCGATAGGGTGGTTCGAACTTTTCGAAAACCTCATTCTCCCACTCAACCGGAAGAGGACCGTTCATTTTACGGTAAGCATTTGGCTCAAAATACCGCAGCCAGAAATCTATATTTTTTAATTTTAACCTGGCAATTTCAATCTGTC
This sequence comes from Puia sp., assembly GCA_035693345.1. Taxonomy (GTDB): domain Bacteria; phylum Bacteroidota; class Bacteroidia; order Chitinophagales; family Chitinophagaceae; genus Puia. The sequence continues at coordinate 6,602 of DASSGT010000007.1, forward strand.
CACGAACAGATCTCAGATTGTCTTCTGAAGAAAGATCGGTCTGTAAAATGAATTTCTCTAAAATGACCTGTTGTTGCCTGAATTCCTGCAGGGAACGGTTATAAAGCTGATTATAAGACTTGTTACCTTTTTTATTAAATGAAAGACAAAAAATTGTAAATATTGTACAGAAAATTATTGTGAAAGCTTTCATTTTTCAACAGAATTAAGGTACCTCATTTCATGGGTACCCTCCACGAAACCGATTGACAAAGATAAAAACTTCTTCCGGCACTTCTAAGCGGATAATGAGGGACTATTTTAACATTAACAGTTGCTCAATCAAAACGAAACTTCTTATTCCCTTTATATTAATGAATTAACTGGTGTTCATTAAATTTATTGTAAATCAACGATTGCTTCCTTATGGGATATTGGAATTATTGAGAGATTTGAGTTATTTTGGACTGGTGTCCGGCCCCGCATACTTACGTAGCCTTTTTTCCTCTCCCCGTGAAGAGGAAAATATGGCTAAATAAAGTCTTTCTTACTTCCGGAATACAGACCTTTCTTCCGTAATTGAATAAATTACATTATGAATTTATTTGGTCCGACTTTTTAATCGATTATGAAGAGTGCATGAAAAGACGAACTTTTATTTATACGGGTTTCGCAATTGCCGCAGTGTTAGGCCTGGGCGATCTCTTTCTGCTCAACTACGAATCCAAATGGAAGAAACATCCTTTCCTTTACCCGTTTATTCTGTCTAATATCTTGGATGAAGAGTGGCTTCGGATAATTGGTAATTCCTACAGGGTTATGAGACCCGATGAAAATTCCAAAGAAAAGTTATTGAATGCAATAAAAAGTGAAATACCTGCCATTCGTAACAATACGAACGAAATTTCAAAAGATGCAATAGAAATTGAAAAGATTGTAGAAAAGGATTTTAAATCTGAAAGATATTTAATTATCAAGGGTTGGGTATTATCTGAAACAGAATCCCGTCAATGCGCACTTTTGTCCCTCTCATAAAAATCTAAGTATATATAATGCATACCGATGCCAGAAATCTAGACAGCGGAACACTTATAACAGGTGATATATGCATTATTGGTGCAGGGGCAGCGGGTATCAGCATGGCGTTGGAGTTCATGAATAGTAATTACCAGGTAGTCCTTTTGGAAGGTGGCGGATTTGAATATGATGACAGAGTTCAGGAATTGTATAACGGAAAAACAACAGGGCAACCGTATTACCCGATAAAATCATCCGAGCTTCATTATTTTGGTGGAACAACTGCTCACTGGGGTGGCATGTGTGCACTGTTTGATCCGATTACGTTTCAAAAAAGGGAGTGGGTAAACGACAGTGGCTGGCCGATCACACAGGACACGCTGCTCCCCTATTATCGCCGCGCTTCTCCCAATGTCGATATCGATAACAATGATTTCGACCTGAAGTATTGGCAAAAACAAGATCCCTCTTTTGTGCCATTACCATTTGATGATGAAGTTGTTTGGAGTAAGATCTGGAAATTCAGTAAACCCACACGGTTTGGAACAAAATATCGTGACGCGATTGTAAATGCAAAAAACATTCATCTGTATACTTATGCAAATGTGGTAGACATTACTGCAAATGAAAGTTTACAAAAGATAAAAACGGTTACCATAAAAAATTATACAGGAAAAACTTTTACGGCAACAGCCAGATATTTTATTTTGGCATGCGCCGGTATACAAAATCCCCGAATATTATTAGCTTCAAATAAACAGGCCGCCAAAGGTCTGGGCAATGAAAACGATCTGGTAGGCAGGTTTTTTATGGAGCATGCCGAATTTAAATCTGCGGAACTTTGGCTCTATGAAAGAAGTGATCTAAACCTCTATATGAATCTGCAACCCCGTATAAGGGCTGAAATGGCTATTATGCCTAAAAAGCAGGCGGAGTTTGAAATTTTGAATGGGATGGTATCCTTCACACCGTTGGATTATGCCAGACAGATGCCATCCTATATACAGCTTTGGAATACACCGGATCCAAGGGTCAATGAAGAGAAGTCCCGGCAGGCAATGTATAATACGGCTGGTAGCCGGATTCATCGTCTGTTTGAAAAATTCAGATCTGCAGAAAGTAAAAAAAAGCACCAGGCGTTTCAAATGACGCTGCGCCTCGAACAATCCCCGAATCCATTATCACGGGTAACTCTGGGAAATGAAAAAGACGAGTTGGGCATGCCGCGGGCAAATTTAAATTGGGCCTTTACACCTTTGGAGAAAAAAAGTATTCGAAAGATATACGAAATAATAGGTCAGCAGGCAGGAGAAGCGGGTATTGGCAGGGTCAGACTCATGGAGGAATTGTGGGATCCGAATGATGATACACTACCGGTAACCACCAGTGGAGGCTGGCATCATATGGGAACAACACGAATGAGTGACGATCCCAAAAAGGGTGTGGTTGATGCTGATTGCAAAGTTCACGGAATACAAAATCTGTTTGTTGCCGGATCATCCTGTTTCACGACCGGGTCTGCTGTTAATCCCACTTATACCATTGTTGCGCTTTCTATCAGACTCGCAGATCATATCAAAGATTTATTAAGCGCCTCCAACAATATCTGAGTCCGAAAAAAATTAAAGATCCACACCAAAGGCTTTAAAATAAAAATGACCCGTTTTGCGGGCCATTTTTATTTGTCCAAAACACCTATATACTAATTTTTAATAAACTTGGTTACCATGGTTTTCTTGTTGCCAATTGTAACCTGCACGGTGTACATACCTGAAGCAAGGGAGCTGATGTTTAGCGTCTTAGTCGCTACATCGTCCATTTTTATAGTCTGTGCCACCAATACCTGTCTTCCATTCATATCATATATCGTAATTTTTACTGTGCCCGTAACCTGGCTTGTGATTTTCAGAGTCGTTACATCATGCGCAGGATTGGGGTAAGCAATAAGCCTGTCTGATGAAGATAGTGTTACATTATCATGGGTTACGCTCTGCTCAACTGTCAGCTGCATGGCGGCAGTAGAAGTGATACCGGAATTATCGGTGACCGTCAACTGAAATTGATATTGGCCCGCCTGCAGGTTACTCAGCGTAACTACCGGATTATTCATAGAAGTACTACTTGCCGTATTTGGTCCGCTGATTTGCTGCCAATGATATGATGTAATCGTTCCATCAGGATCCGCTGAACCGGAAGCATTGAGTGTGTACGTATTTGTTGGAAGTTGAATCGTATCACTGGCTCCCGCGTCAGCCACAGGAATTAAGTTTACTTTAGCCACCGCAGGATTCACAGTGATGGTTATCTGATCTGCATTCGTTGATCCATTATTATCGGTCACTGTGAGCTCAAATATATATTGTCCTGCTATCAATCTGGAAGCTGTTGCGGTACTGGTTTTGGATCCGGAGATCGAAGATGTGGACGGTCCTGAAACCTGTCTCCAACTATATGCTTTTATAGTGCCATCCGGATCAAAGGAACTGGTACCGCTCAGCACTACAGAGCTTACAGGAGCAGTTATTGTTTGATTATTTCCTGCATTCGCAACTGGCGCCTGATTTGTCTGTATCTGTAATGGTTGCGGAAGAACGGTTACTGCTATCTGATCTTTCGCTGTCGCTCCGTTGTTATCCGTTACCGTAAGTTCGAAAATATATCCACCTGGTACTAGTCCGGCAACCGACGGTGTGGCAGTATTGGAATTACTGATGGTTACTGAACCGGGTCCAGATATAGTTGCCCAGCTGTATGCGGTAATGGTGCCATCAGGATCGCTTGATGCAGAACCATTCAATGTTACAGAATTCGTCGGTGCGGTTATTTGCTGATTCTGTCCTGCATTCGCAATTGGTGTCTGGTTGGCTGCTGATGTAACAATCACTTTTACCCGACTGGAGGCACTCGCGCCGCTATTATCTGTTACTGTTAACTGATATGTATATGTACCGGCAACCAGGCCACTCAGATTTAATAAAGCTGTATTAGCACCTGTTGATGCAGGTGTATTCGGACCTGCAATTCTTGTCCAGCTGTATGTGCTGATCGTTCCATCAGGATCAAAGGATTTGGATCCATCCAGGTTGACAGAATTGGTTGGCAACGTGATGTTGCTACCTGCTCCTGCATTGGCCACTGGTGCCTGATTTGCGGCTGCCTGAACTGTAATCTGAACAGAATCCGTTCCAGTTGCTCCGTTCTGATCGGTCACGGTTAACGAGAAAACATATTTACCGGCCTG
>DASSGT010000008.1:0-7146 GCA_035693345.1 Puia sp.
TCATCGGTTATAATATAGAGATAAAGCGCACTTTAGTCGCTACTCTAAAGAATTTCCCAATTTGGGAATGTCGCAAGCCTTTTTCAAAGTGATATTTTAACCCATTTAGCGCCTCCAGACCGGATTTTTTATATCGTGGTAGAAAAGGAAGGTCCAGGCTTCTTTTTGCCCCTGATGCCACCATTTTTGGCGCAGATCCATGCATTTCTTCCCATCATAATCATACTTGGCAACAAAACGGCTCTTCATCTGGTTCATCTGTGGAGCCACATCACCCCCAAAAAAGGCATGTTCGCCATCGGCCTCAATATGGAATACCTGGTGGAAGGGGCAATGACCTCCAGTCAGTTCATACCGGATATAGCCGTCAATCAGACCGTTGCCTTCCAGCTTAACGAGATTCGAAAGATTTTCAAGAAATGCAAACGAGTCTGGTTCATAGCTGGGAAATCCTTTTTCAATCGCATACTCCAGTTCACGCTGCTGTACATAATAAATTGCCTGCGGAAAGGATGCCACCTTTGTTCCATCAGGAAGCTTTTGACCCGCGCCACTCACATGGTCTTTATGCAGATGACTTAATAAAACTTTTGTGACTGAATCCGGATTCAAACCGGCCTTGCGGATGAGTTCATGTATTTGTAGTGAACTGTCCTGTTTAAATCCCAAACCTGTATCCAATAATAGTACATCCTTGTCAGTTACCACAAGAAAAGGCTGAATCTCAACCAGCAGACTGCCCGTTGCCCGTTTTTGTAAATCGTCTTTCTCCGGATCGAATGGAATAAAATCTTTGGTCTTGTCGATTGTGAATGCGCCTTCAGACAATGGGATTATTCTCATTTGTCAAAGATATCAACTGAAAAGTATAGGAGTATAAGGGTATAAGAGTATAAGAGTGGATAAAATCACTCCTATACTCTTATACCCCTATACTCTTATTCTAACGCAAAACCATCTGCCGGTCTGCATCCAGACGTGCAAGAATAAATAACATAACACTGAAAGTCAGCAGCGATGTACCTCCATAACTGACAAAGGGAAGTGGAATTCCTATGACAGGAGCAAGGCCGATTGTCATACAAACATTGATAGCAATGTGGAAGAAGAACACCGATGCTACTCCATATGCATATGCCCGGCTGAATACCGAACGCTGTCTCTCGGCGATGGTTACTATCCGTAAGAGCAGAATGATATAAATACTGAGAAATACAACACTGCCAAGAAATCCAAACCCCTCCCCGATTGTACAGAAAATAAAATCTGTTCGCTGCTCGGGGACAAAATCATAACGGGTCTGGGTTCCTTTCAATAGTCCTTTTCCGATCAATCCGCCGTTACTGATGGCTATTTTGGATTGTTTCACGTTATAGTCACCATTGTCTTTCTTTTTGCCTACAGATTTTTCTTCAATTTCTTTTGCAGCTGCCGCATTCTTTGGTATATAATCTTTTCCAATCGCGTCATAAATACGTTTTACCTGGTAGGGCTGGAACACGTGATCGAAAACAAAAGGGACCATAAAACGCTGAACACCCACGCAAACAAACCAAATACTCACGATGGCAAAGAGAACCGTCCGCTGCCTTTTTATTTTATTTCTGAAGAAATAGATAAAGAGCCCGGCAATCGCCGTCAAAATCAGGGCAAGTACATTCGGATCCAGTAACAGGGTGGCGACCACAAGTACAGCGAAGGAAAATCCGATAATCAGCACCAATGGGGGTAAACCTTCCCGGAACATAACAAGGAAAAAAGAAAAATATACCAGCGCAAGACCGGTTTCCTTTTGCATGATAGAAAGCGCTGCAGGCACAAGTGCAATAACAACAGCAATCAGTTGGGAACGCGGTTTAGAGAAATTCGTTTCCACACGAGACAGATATTTCGCCAGTGCCAGGTTCACAAAAATCTTACATATATCGGCGGGCTGAATCTGAACGGCAGATCCAAGTTTAATGATAGAAGAAGTTCCTTTGATATTGGAGTGAAATGGAAACACCAGCAACATGAGCAATATGCCGAATGCATACCAAAGATTTGCCGTCGCTGTGAAAAACTTACTGTCTGTTAACAGGATAAAAATTCCTGCGATGCCACTGATCACAAAAAACAAAGCCTGACGGCTATAATCTGTTTTAAGCGAAAGAAATCCCTGTAATACATTATCTCCGTCATGATAAGTCGCGGAAAAAATACACATCACACCTATGGCGGACAGAATAAACCAGAGCCAGATCAACGACTTATCGGCGCCGCTGGCAATATATGAATTGCGTTCGTTCATGGCGACTGATTTGTACTGCTGTCTTTCTGGACAACGGGTTTATCTTTTGGTTTCAATGCTGCTGTATCGGTTGCTTTCCTAATGATCATTTTTTTAGGTTTCCCCGAAGAATCTGTTGTACCGAAGGTGGCAGAATCCACCTTCTTACGTTTTGATGTATCGGATAAAACAGCTTTGATCTGTGGTCTCGGACCGAATGGGATGGTAATATGTGCCGTGGCCTTATGCATGGTATCCAGTAATTCCCTGCGTAGTGAAGGATCCCTGAATTTCAACCAGCGTGTACTGTCACCCGTTTGCGTGGCCCAAAGAGAAGCTCTTATAGAATCGGTTATAAATTGAAGTCTTACCAGATATCCCGGCATCAGATTCGTATTTGCAATATCGGTGGCTAGTTTTACGCGAGCAGCTGTTAAAGTATCGCGAAGATATTTTTCAACAAGAAGACTTCCGATACGCCCGGCCCAGGTAGCACCGAAACCTGCATTCTGAATGACCACGGCAACGGCAATCTGTGGATTTTCGCGTGGAGCAAAACAAACAAACATTGAGTTGTTATTCAGTTTGGTTCTTTTCCCTTCAAGTGTCAAATAGTTCTCCGCGGTACCGGTTTTTGCACACATGTTTATTCCATCGATCCGGGCGATGCGGGCAGTTCCCACCTCGGTTACGTCCTGCATGCCGCTGATAACCGTTTCATAATCATCATCAGATATATGTGTAAGTACTTCGTGTTTTACGACAAATTTATCCAGCACACTATCGTCGGCTGAATGTCCCTCGACTTTTTGAACAAAATGTGGTGTGTAGAAATAACCTTTGTTGGCTACAATACACATTGCATTGGCCATCTGCAAGGGCGTAACGAGCATTTTATCCTGCCCGATACCGAGCGTCGTCATGGTACATGAATTCCATGATCCGTGATATTCCTTGTCATAAGCCAGGGTGTCGGGAATATTGCCAGTATCTTCACTAGGCAGATCAACGCCGATTCGGTGTCCTAGACCAAATCTGGTCATATAGGATTTCCAGGTTTGAAGTCCGTCACGCGGGTTACCAATTTTTCTGTTATCAACCGTTAACCGGAATGTATTGCAAAAAAAAGAGTTACAGGAATGTGCAATCGCCAGTCTCAGGTTCGCAGCATGTCCTGCCCAGTTTTCCAGACATTTTACAGGATGTTTACAGGCAAGATATACACCCAGACAGGGATAACCACTAGCCTGTGTGATCACGCCTTCGTCGAGTCCCACAAGTGCACCCAGTGGTTTATAGGTTGAGCCTGGAGGATAAAGCCCCTTGATGGCGCGGTTCAGCAATGGAGCCCTGACATCCAGCACGAGCTGCCCGTAGTTTTTTTGTTTATCCGGTCCGGTGAGCGAATTCGGATCGTAATCCGGACCAGAAGCCATAGCCAGGATTCCTCCTGTTTTCGGTTCGATCGCAACCACAGCTCCAATCTTGTATGACATTAATTTCTCAGCGAGCTGCTGCAATTCAATATCCAGAGAGGTATGTAAATTTCTTCCCGCGATGGCAGGAGTGTCCAGACCTCGATCCTGATAATGACCCACGAGCCGGTTCTTATTATCCTTGATCCAGTATTCAATTCCCCGCTGACCCATAAGCTGCTTTTCATAAAATTGTTCGAGCCCGCTTCTTCCCACATAATCACCCAGCTGATAATAAAAATTCGAACGGCGTAAAATATTGGAATCCACTTCGCCGACATAACCCATGATATGGGCTGCTGCGTCATAAGGATATACCCGCACCGGTCGCTCCTGTAAATTGAATCCGGGGAAGCGCCAGATATTTTCTTCCAGTTTTGCGTATAGATCCGGGGCCAGCAGGTCTTCAAATATAGAAGGGCGGAAAGGACCGTTTTTTATTTTTGCGTCCAGAATGCGCGAACGGAATTCGGCTGCATCTATTTCTAGTAGCTGACAGAAAAAAACAGTATCGATGGTTTTAACCTGGGAAGGAGTTACCATCAGATCATACAAAATAGTATTGTTGAGGATGGCGCGCTGACGATGGTCATAAATAATGCCGCGTGTAGGATAAACTCTTTTGGGGAACAGGGCATTTTCCTGAGCCATTTTTTTATACTTGTCGGAGAATACCTGCAGGTTGAAGAGTTGTGCAAAGATCACCAGGAACATCCCACCGAAGATGAGGCGTATGATATTACTGCGCGATTGATTAAAAACAGACATCTCAGGATATTGGCTTTTATTTAAACCGTGTTTGTTCTGAACTTCTCCTTTCTGAAGAATAACAACTCCGTCAGCAAAATTAACAACATGCTAATCGCGGTAGTTGCTATTACCTTCCCTATAAAATACAAAAAAGATCCGAAACTCATCCACTCCAGGAAAACCAGGTATCCGTGATGAAACACCGTAAGTACAAATACATAAGTGAAATAGGGAGCCCATCCCATGCTGGTAATCGAAGGCGATAAATAGTTCTTGTCGGCTCCTTCCTGTGAAATTAGCATGTTCACCACAAAAGGTCTCAGATAAGCGATCAGCACACAGGCAGCGGCGTGTAACCCGGGGGTATGCATGAAATAATCCAGGCTGAGGCCGAATAAAAAGGCGACTGCCATCAATGAGGCGCGGCTCATACTAAAAGGCAGCCACAAGATATACAGGTAATATAAGTAAGGAGTGATAAACCTGTGCAGTGGTGGCATCTGAAAAAGGATGAACACCTGAACAAAAATGAACAGTACAAACCGGAATATATTTTTCAGCAGTTCACTCATTGGAATTTTTTTCTCGTGGAATCCTCCAGTCGCCGTTGCTCTATCAACTGTGCATTGGCAATGACATACACGTATTCGATATTGAAAAAATTGGTGGCCGGCTTAACTTTTAGTGTATAAAAATTGCTGCTTTTGTCATCCACAATTTCGGAAATGGTTCCCACCATCAGATTTCCGGGAAACAGGGAAGAAGTCGGACTGGTAACGATTGAATCTCCTACCTGCACTTTAGCAGACTTCGGAATATCCTTCAGCGTCACAAACATCGGACTTACTCCGTCCCATTCAATGGTTCCTCTTTCGCCTCCATTTTTTATTTTTACCACTACTTTATATTGCCTGTGTAACAGAGTCATTACGCTGGCATAATTATCACTCACATTAACAACTGTTCCTACAATTCCCTGAGGACTCACCACACCCATATTCGGACGAACTTCCTGCAATGAACCCCGATGGATGGTTATAAAATTGAGCTGAGTATTTACTGTGCTGCCAACTACCTTAGCTCCCAGCCATGTATATTTTCTGATCTGACTGACAGTATCCGCCTGCACCGTATCGGTCACTATCTTTTCATTCCCGTCAGGTCTTTCAAAATTTTCTTTGAGCATCTGATTCAGTCGGGTGTTTTCTGCTGCCAGCTGCTCATTGATTTTCCTGAGACGAAAATAATATTCCACTTTGCTGTACCGCTGATTGATACTGCCTGTAAATTCACCGGCTACATTCATCAGTGCGGCTTCATGATATTTATTGTACCGGAAAAGGAAACTGAGTGCGGTTATCTGCAACAGCAAAAAGAATAGAAAATTTGCATACTTCCGGATGAATAGAATAACATTACGCACGGGTGCTTTATGATTTTAGTTTGCTGTTACAAAGTATAAAAGGAAAAAGTAAAAAGGAAAAAGATTGTAATTGATCTCTCCACTTTTTACTCTTTAATTTTTTACTTTTTACTTTTTACTCGTCTATCGCATCACAAACGGATACCTGTCGTAATTCTTCAGGGAAATCCCCGTTCCCCTTACAACACTCTTTAACGGATCGTCAGCGATATGAACAGGAAGTTTAATTTTCTGGCTGAGTCTTTTATCCAGACCCCTGAGCAAAGCGCCACCTCCTGTAAGATATAGACCGCGGCGATAAATATCTCCGGCCAGTTCAGGTGGGGTAGTTTCGAGAGCTTTCAGAATGGCTTCTTCTATTTTGAATATGCTTTTATCAAGTGCTTCAGCTATTTCCTGATAACTTACAAGGATTTGTTTAGGAATACCGGTAACCAGGTCACGTCCATTTACAGGAATATCATCCGGCGGATTGTCCAGATCTTTCAATGCGGCACCGATTTGAATCTTAATTTGTTCAGCCGTTCGTTCACCAATGAGTAGACTGTGATATCTGCGCAGCGCTTCCATGATGTCTGCAGTGAATTCATCACCTGCAATACGAATACTCTGGTCACAAACGATACCTGCCAGGGCGATTACGGTAATTCCTGTAGTTCCACCGCCGATATCAATGATCATGTTACCCACCGGTTCTTCCACATCTATACCAATACCCAGGGCCGCAGCCATGGGTTCATGAATCAGATAAACTTCTTTGGCTCCGGCCTGTTCCGCACTATCGCGAACGGCCCTTTTTTCCACTTCGGTAATACTGGAGGGTATACAGATCATCATGCGCCAGCTGGGAGGGAAAAGCGGCTTTTTAGGATAGATCATCTTGATCATCTCCCGGATCATGAGCTCTGCGGCATTAAAATCGGCTATTACCCCATCTTTAAGGGGTCTGACGGTCCGGATACTCTCATGCGTCTTCTCATGCATCATCAGGGCCCGTTTCCCGACAGCCAGCACTGTTTTTGGGTTATTCCGGTCAAGGGCAACTATGCTGGGTTCGTTAACTACGATCTCGTCATTGTGTATGATCAGGGTATTAGCTGTCCCCAGATCCATGGCAATCTCTTGCGTCAGGAAATTGAATAATCCCATTTTAAAAGGTCAGATTTATATTCTGTTACGATGCATGCAAAATTGACGGAAATAATCGGAATTAACAAAGTGAACATTAA
>DASSGT010000009.1:0-13768 GCA_035693345.1 Puia sp.
AGAAGAACGTAAAGAAGTAAACGAAGTTTTGTCTACCGGGATACTCATGCGTTATGGTTTTGATGCTGCCCGTAAAGATATATGGAAATCACGTGAGCTGGAACAGGCCATATGTAACCGGTTAAAATGTGGATTTGCACAACTTACTTCCAGCGGAACATCGGCACTGACAACCGCCCTGGTGGCTCTGGGCATTGGTTCTGGAGATGAGGTCATCATGCCCTCCTTCACGTTCGTAGCCAGTTTTGAAGCGGTGCTGAGTGTGGGAGCCATACCTGTTTTGGTCGACGTGAACGATTCACTCACCCTCGATCCCATAGCTGTGCGAAAAGCCCTTACACCAGCAACCAGGTGTATTATGCCTGTTCATATGTGCGGCAGTATGGCTGACATGGACGCTATCCAGGAAATTTGCCGTGATCATCAGTTATTGTTGCTGGAAGACGCCTGCCAGAGTATCGGTGCCTCCTATAAAGGAAAATTCCTGGGTACTATCGGAGATGCGGGAACGCTTTCTTTCGATTTTGTAAAAACGGTTACCTGCGCAGAGGGAGGAGCCGTATTGACCAATAATAAAAAGACATATATCAGCTGTGATGGTTATACCGATCACGGGCATGATCACATTGGAAACGATCGAGGAGCCGAATTGCATCCTTTCATTGGTTATAACTACCGGATCTCGGAACTGCATGCAGCTGTCGGTCTCGCCCAATTCCGTAAACTGGATTCCTTCCTCGCCGTCCAGAAAAAAAATCACCAGTTCCTACAGGCGGAGCTCGCTAAAATTCACGGACTAAAATTCAGAACCATCCCGGATCCTGCCGGCGACAGCCATACTTTTCTGAGCTGGTTTATGCCCAGCCGCCAACTCACGGAGGCCGTTGTGGCAGAGATGAAATCACAACAAATATTTGGCGGGAATTTTTACTGGTTTGAGCACAACTGGCATTATATCCGCAAATGGGATCATCTGAAAACCATCGCCACACTGAACAAACTGACGCCCACACAATCTGTAGCCCTGGAAAAACTGAATACCCAGGATTTCAGTAAAAGTGACGCCATTATGGGATGCTGCATCAGCACGGCCATCAGTTTAACGTGGAGCGATGAACAATTACGGGAGAAAGCAGCCAAATTAACGGCTGCCATAAAGAAAGTGATGGCCAAAAATATTACTGCAGCACCTTCCATGGAATTGAATTCGGCAGACTAACGTTCGTCCATCGTGATTACAAATTAATTTTTGCCTTCCATTGCATTGCAATCAGCCAGCGAGCCCAGCCTGAACCGGAAAGGAATATGGGTCGCTTTCTCAAACTCCCATTCCCGTTTACAAAAGAACCCGGATTGGAGATAGTAAATATTTGGAGGCTGTATGTAAAAAGCGTCTATACTCTGGTTAAATCCCTTAGACTGATTTGTTTTGTCATTTTGCGAAACTATTGCCTCCCCTGATGTCGCGAAAACTACCGGCGGCTTATTGAATGACGAATTTGGATAGAGATGATTATAGGGAGCCCCTGGATATTTAAGCTCCAAAAAGTCCTTTTTTGGCGTTATAGCGCCATTATTTTGTCCCCATGCATTTAGGCAGGAAATCATTGTAAACCAAACAACAAGAAAGAAATAAAGACGTTCCTGCCGATTATTCATAATTATATCTAAATTTACGGCGTGATTTTTGTGGAAAGGACGAATTTTTTTAAAATTTGTTCTTTCGACTTTAACCCCTCAAAGATGGCATTAAGTCAATCATTACAGCAGAAATTACTCCAAAAATTATCTCCCCAGCAGATTCAGCTCATGAAACTGCTGCAGGTTCCCACTGCCAATCTGGAAGAGCGGATCAAGGAAGAACTGGAAGAAAATCCTGCGCTTGAGGTTGCTGAAGAAGACCATGACGATGGGTTGACGGACGATACAAAGGATGAGTTTGAAACGACTGAAGAAGAATTTGAGCCTGAAGGGACCCAGGATGAGTATGATAATATTGATATCAGCGATTATGTGAACGAACATGATGATGATGTTGCAGATTATAAGCTTAGGGACGACAACTATCCGGATGCGGAAGAGAAGCAAACGGTAACTCATAAGCTGGAAACCAGTTTTTATGAATTGCTGCTTGATCAATTGGGCATGTTAAAGCTGAATGAAAGAGACCGCAAAATAGCAGAACAGATTGTTGGAAGTATTGATGATGATGGTTATCTGCGACGAGAAACGGCTTCCATTGTGGATGATCTGGCCTTCCGTCAGAATATAGAAAGCACCGAGGCCGAAGTAGAATCCATCATTGCCCGCATCCAGCATTTTGATCCACCCGGAGTCGCTGCCCGGAATTTGCAGGAATGTTTGCTGCTCCAGCTGGAAAGAAAGAAGAATGAAGCGAAGAGCGTTGAGCTTGCCATCAGTGTGCTGTCAGAATATTTCGACGAATTCACAAAAAAACATTACGATAAAATTCAGCGCGGGCTGAACATTTCAGAAGAAGAGTTCAGGGATGTGATCCGTCAAATCGTGAAGCTGAATCCCAAACCCGGCGGTAATCTGGGTGGCGCCGGTAAAGGAGAGGGCTATGTGGTCCCCGATTTTTTTATTTTCAATAATGCCGGTACACTCGAGCTTACGTTGAATTCACGTAATGCCCCGGATCTTCGCATCAGTGATGGCTACCGGGATATGCTCAAAGATTATGACCGCGGTTCAAAAAAAGATAAACGGCAGAAAGAGGCTGTGCTATTTATCAAACAGAAAATTGATGCGGCCAAATGGTTCATCGATGCGATAAAGCAAAGGCAACAGACCCTGATCAACACCATGCAGACGATCATGGATTATCAGCATGAATTTTTCATTTCCGGTGATGAAACTTCATTGAAGCCGATGATTCTGAAGGACATCGCCGAACGCACGGGATTAGATATTTCCACCGTAAGCAGGGTTGCCAACAGCAAATTTGTACAAACTGAATTCGGAACCTATCGATTGAAATTTTTCTTCAGCGAATCTCTGAGTACAGATAGCGGGGAAGAAGTATCTACCCGGGAAGTGAAAAAAATTCTGAGTAATCTGATCGGCGACGAAAGCAAAAAGAAGCCTCTCAGCGATGAGCGGCTGACCGAATTGCTGCAGGAAAAAGGATACAACATTGCCCGGCGCACCGTAGCCAAATACAGGGAACAGCTGAATATTCCGGTCGCCAGGTTAAGAAGGGAGCTTTAGACCTTCGGCCTAAATGTAAAAAATGTGGAATGGTGCCAATGAAAATGCTTTTTTCAACGTACATCTGTTAACTGCTTCGCCCGCCGAAGCTTTATCGAAAGCGGGTCAAATGCAAACTGCTAATTAATGAATGCCGCATCAGAATATTTACATAGGTCCTCTATTGGCAAACATCCCTCCCGTGAAGTTCGCTTCTTTGCCCATTTTTTTTCTATCCTGTTTCACCCGCTGCTGGTCAGTTCTTACGTTTTCGCTTTTCTGATTTATATACATCCGGCGGCATTTGAAGGCGTGGATCTCCACACAAAAAATTTGCGGATGTTTAGTATGGTTCTGTTCACTATATTTTTCCCGACTATCAGCTTGTTCCTTGCCTGGAGACTCAAACTTATTAAGAATCTTACCCTGGATAATCGTCAGGATCGCCTGGTCGGTTTCATTGTTACCATGTTTTTTTATTTCTGGGCAAGTTATGTTTTCAGAAATCTACCGGATATTCCACCTGTTGCCGCTCATTTCATACTGGGCACATTTCTGGCCGTCTGCGGCGCCTGGATGTGCACTATATTCTATAAGGTTAGTCTGCATGCAGTTGCAATGGGCGGCCTGATCAGTTTTTTTATTCTGTTTGCCCGTGAGGATCCTTATGTGTCGGGGCTTTATCTGGTTCTGCCTGTACTGATTGCCGGATTGGTCTGTTCATCACGCCTCATTCTGGGCGCACATAATCGTTTTGAGATGATCACCGGTTTTTTTGTAGGTATGCTCGCGCAGGCGGTTGCCTGGTTATTCTGAAAATTCTATACGGATCAAACTAACGCCCTGTTTTAGCTTCGACGGAAGATTAAAACGAATTGTTTTACCGGAAATATCCATATGGGGATCAAAACCATACCCGTTCGTTTCATCTCTGAAATCTGAGAACTGAGTTCCCGCTTCACTTTGGAAAAGTAGTCCAAAGACCAGATCAAAACTGTTCTTATCTGTTACCGAAGGAACCCCCGCATGTTTGTTGCGGATATCCAGACTGAGAATATGTTTCGTCCTGTATGAATAAGGAGAAAGTATATAGAGAATATAGTAATCCGCCTGATTGTTATTCCAATATTTATCAGAATGAAAAACCCTTATCTTTTGATCGATTTTTCCATCTGCATATACACTGGCCCGCATAGGCCATCCAATTACTTTCGCAGAACCTGCCATCCATTTGAGAATAATCGGATGCCTGTATACGAATATTATCAGAAATACTGAAAATAGTATGGAGATGGCAAATACTACTTTTGAAGCCCTTTTTTTCATCGTTATATTTCAAAATTCCCGAAAAAACTTTTGTTTTTTCTATCAGATATTAAATATAACCGAGGACACTGATAGAAAAAGAAAAGCCCAATCATAGGGTACGAACCTAAATTGGACTTTTTCACCTTCAAACCATCGGAGTTTACGTCCGGTTAACCGTTTAATATTTTTGAGCCCTGCAGGTATTTTTTTGTCGGGTGATATATAAAAAAGCAGGATCCTCCTTTCATATCTTCAATGACTTCTTTTACATCTGAATTGGGAATCGCAGGGCAGCCGAAACTTCTACCGTTGAATTTGTTTGATTGCAAATATTGTTCTCCGACATACCTGGATCCATGTACTACAATATTCCTTCTGTCGGCCTTATCATTAAAGCCCTTTTCTAATCCATGGAGTTTCATAGCGTAACCGTGCTTTCCGGTATATGTCATTTCTGTAACATAAAAGCCAAGGCTGCTTTTATGTGAACTCCATTTATTGGAAAATGATTTTGCATATTCACCACCGGAACGGCGTCCATGGGCGACATAGGTATTGATCAGTATTTTTCTTGTTTCGAGATCTACAACATATAAGCGGCGGTTTCTGGAAGACTGGCTGAAGTCACATATAGTAATGACATTGCTTTTACTGATCTTATGTTCTTCGAGAAGTCTGAGGTAACCTTTGTAAGCGTAAGCAAAAACTTCGCGCTGCAATCCTGATTCTTCCAGGTTAGCGTCACAATACAATGCACTGACAGTCGCTTCAAATTTAGCTGACGCTTCGGAAACCGTTTTTGTCGCTGGGTAACTTCTCAGTGGTGCAGCCATCAGACTGTTTCCGGATTCTAAGATGGGAGAAAAGGATAGTAACAGTGCGACGGATAACACACGGTATTGGATTCTCATGGGTAGGGGTTTTTCTAGGGTTTGTTATTAACGGGTCAGCTACTAAAATATTATTAGATTCTTGATTATACAATGATTCACCTGATGTTTTTTTATTGTACTGCTTCCAAATAATTATTTAAGACGGCATTTCGTAAAAGTCCAGGGAAAAATCCGCATCTGGCCCGATTTTTTACTTTATAATCATTGAACCAGCGCGTAATTTCACGGATGGCTGGTAGTAAATGAAATAGTTACAAGGCTGTTACAGCCTATAGTAACATTCGCATTCATGGATTCAAATTATTAAAGGAATGAAAACATTAATATTGGTAAGACATGCGAAGAGTTCACATTCACTGGGCATGTCAAATGACTTTGACCGGCCATTAAACGACCGGGGATTCAGAGATGCTTCTGAAATGGGAAAAAAACTCGTCAAAAAAAATACACGTATTGACCAGTTTGTTTCCAGCCCTGCACTTCGCGCAAAAACCACTGCGGAATTATTTGCTGCCGAGTATGATCGCAAGCTGAAGGAAATCCTTTATGTGCCTTCTTTGTATCATGCAGATCCTGATGCTTTTTATGAAGTCGTTAGCCGTTTGGATGATGCTTATGATCATGTCGCTCTTTTCTCACATAATCCGGGTATTACAGATTTTGCAGGCTCTCTGACCTCTGCACATATCTCTAATATGCCCACCAGTTCTGTGTTTGCGGTTACAGCACCGGTTAATTCCTGGAAAGATTTTTCCACTGCGGAAAGGAGTTTTTTATTCTTTTACAAACCCGAGGAGAAACAAAAAGCATAAGTGTGCCGATCCTCAGGCCGGATTAAAGCGCAAAGCCTTCAATTCATTTCTCTGTCATCTCTTTCTCGCGCAAGTCCCTTATAAATCTTCCTATTACATCCTGAAGATTTGTTCGCGGTAATTCTGGTAATACTAATTCTGCATTTTCAAAAGCATTCATTACAGGCTGCAGATCAAAGTTTTTTTGTTCTACTGTATACATCCATTTTTTTTCATGTAAATAATTCCCAAGATATTCCTGTTCAGTTTGTCCGGGCGTAGGAACAAGAATCGCATTTCTTTTTACAGCGAGCAGATCCATGACAGTACTATAACCACCGCGGGCAACAATATATTCCGAGTTATTCAACAGTATATTTAAAACATCAGATGGCAGGTGATTCCATATTTGTATCTCATCACGGATAAAAGGAACGGTTAAATCGGACCCCGGTAATCCGCGCACCACAACCGCCTGAATGGTTGATTCAGACAACTGGTGAAACAAAATGTTTTCAAACTCAGTTCTCTGTGGCTCGGGACCGGAAAGAAGAATAAGCAGAGTGTTTTCCCGGATATTCTTTTCTGATTTAGAAAATCGTGATAAGGGTCCGATATACTTCACCGGAATAGAAGGGAGTTTATCCGGATGGGAGAGCAGCCCTGCAATGGATAATTCACCATCCAGGTCGGGTATCCAGCAGGAAGAAAATTTTTCAATGAATGAATAATTCCATTTTAAAAGGCGCCGGTTCATATAACGACCAACAACCAGCTAATAGCGACTCCAAATAGACGCCCAAAAGTCAGTCCGGTTTCGGCCCACTTTTTCGGACTTCGGAATAACAAAATGCCCAATCCCTGACTGAATTTGGAGCTGGTGTGTTAAAAAAATACAGGGACATGATTTGTGAAAAAGTCCATACCGGTTATCTGAAATGACCGCATCGATATGGCGTTGCCGTAGAATCTCATCCAGCCAGGTATTCTCTCTTTTCATTTGCCTCCATATGGAAGGAATTCGAAATAAAAGGCTCCATTTCAGAAAAATGCCGCTTTTATATCGGATATTATAACCCGGTATTTCAACAAATTCAATCCCGGAAAATTCGGATTTTAACAGGGTATTTTGAGCTGGATTGGCTGCAACAATAACCCGGGCCCCTCGTAGAATTAATTCATTAATAATTGGAATACAGCGGGTTGCATGTCCCAGCCCCCAATCAAGTGGTGCGACCAGCACAGAAATGTGGCCATTTTCCATCATATAAATTTTCTAAAACGGGGAAAAAACCTGAAATTACCCGCAAATTTTTATAAATTAGTGGAAAGAATCTATGAGAAATCCGCTTACCCTATTGATCCTTTTATTAATAATGATTACAATTGTAAGCGTGAGTTGTAGTTCGAACAATCGGATTGGAGGCAGTAGCAAAAAATGCGGTTGCGGACTCAACAAGGGCATGGTCGGATACTAAAATCTAATTGCAATGAAAACACCGGATAGAGATTTACTTGTCCTTATGAAAGACGAATTCGTTACAGAGCAGTTCATGGCCTGTGAACTCGAAAAATTAAACGATCTTCTTTACCAGTACGAAACACTTGAAACCTTCTGCGTTGCCCATGAAGTGTTCGATCTGAATAGCTACAAAATATTAAGGGGAACACGTTATATCCAGCGCATCGTCAGACAGCAGGAACTGAAGCCCTTTCAATTTCTCTGTAACAAAAATTAATTCTCCGATCAGCTATTCAGCATTAATGGCATGACCAGCATCAGCAGGTCTTCTGCCTTGTCCTGTTCCACCGGTTTAATGATTCCTGCTTTGGTAGGCGTGGACAATTCAATTCGGATTTCATCAGAAGACGTTGCATTCAGCATTTCAATCAGAAACCGCGCGTTAAATGCGATGGACATATCTTCTCCACTATACTGGCATTTCATTCTTTCATTTCCTTCAAACGAAAAATCTATATCCTGGGCAGCCAGCTGTAATTCACTTCCATGAATACTTAATACGATCTGATTGGTGCTCTTATTACTAAAAACACTCACGCGGCGAAGGGCACTTTGAAAATCACTGCGGTTCACCGTTAGTTTATATGGGTTGTCTGCCGGTATCACCACTTTATAATCCGGGAATCTGGCATCGATCAGTCTGCAGCTCATTTGCAATCCGCCGAAATTTGCAAATAAATGATTGCTGTTATACGTAAGCTTTACGCTTTCATCTGAGGAGGGAAGGGCAGACTTTAATAAATTCAGCGGTTTTTTTGGAACAATCAGAGATTCTGTTTTTGAACAGGCAATGTCTGACCTTTTATAACGGATCAGTCTATGCGCATCAGTCGCGACAAACTGAATAGATCCCGGGCTCATTTCGACTAAAACGCCTGTCATGGCCGGCCTCAGATCGTCATTACTGACCGCAAAAAGTGACTTATTGATCGCAGTGGCCAGAACGGAAGCCGGAATTTCAATCGACGTGGTTTGATCTGCAGAAGGATCTTTCGGAAAATTATCCGGATTTTCACCCATGACCTTATATTTTCCATTATCACTGGTAATCTCAACTGAAAATTGCTTGTCAATCGTAAAAGCCAGGGGTTGGTCCGCAATGTTTTTAAGGGATTCCAACAGTATTTTGGCCGGGATACACACTTTCCCGGTATCTTTTGCCTCCACATCCAAATGAACCTTCATCACGGTTTCCAGGTCAGTCGCAACAATGGTGAGTTTGTTTTTCTCCACCTCAAATAAAAAATCTTCCAGTATGGGCAGCACTGTATTGGCACTGATCACACCGCTGATTTGTTGCAATTGTTTAAGCAAAGCCGATGACGATACAATAAACTTCATGAATATTGACTTTGGAACGAAACTACTGATTTTTTTGGTAGAGCCGCAGGCGATTATCAGAGGGTGAATATCCTTATAATAACTTGTGTATTTTTTTATATTTGGGACATGCGGTCGTCAGGTTCTTCATATTCCCATGGCAGAATATCGCCGGAAAAAGCGTTGCAGAAACTAAAACATTATTGCGGATACCAGGAACGCAGTCATGCGGAAGTAAAGCAAAAACTGTATTCCCTGGGTTTATTCGAAAAAGACGCAGAGGAGCTGATTTCCCGCTTAATTGAAGAAGAGTATCTGAACGAAGAGCGATTTGCCATCTCGTATGCGTCTGGAAAATCCAGGAACAATGGCTGGGGAAGAATAAAAATCAGGCATGGACTTGAACAGAGAGGAATCAGCAAATATTGTATTCTGAAAGCCCTCCAATCACTGGATGAGTCTGAATATATTGCCGGTTTTCAGCGTCTTGCCGATAAAAAATGGCGCTCGCTCCAAACTGAAAAGAATATTTTTGTAAGGAAAAATAAATGGCAGCAATTCCTTCTGCAAAGAGGATTTGAACAGTCCATGATCAAAACCTGGTCTTTTCCGGATTAAGCATGACCGGATCTTAATAGAATAAACTGTAAATATGGCCAACCTGCGGATTTCCATTATACAAACCATGCTTCATTGGGAAGATAAGAAAGCAAATCTGGAAATGCTGGAAAGAAAAATCGAAGGAATTCCGGATAAACCTGAATTGATTGTTTTACCCGAAATGTTCAGCACAGGTTTCAGCATGAATAAAGAATCTCTGGCTGAAACGATGGATGATCAAACGGTCAGCTGGCTGCGTAAGCTCTCGGCTAAAAAGGGAGCGATCATTACCGGAAGTATCATAGCGAAAGATGTGGTGAAAGGAGAAACGAAATTTTATAACCGCATGATCTGGATGCTTCCAAACGGAGAATTTGCTTTTTACGACAAGCGGCATTTATTTGCGTACGGAACAGAAGACCAGCACTTCAGTGCAGGCAATAAACGCCTGATTGCATGCGTAAATGGATGGAAAATCAATCTTCAGATATGTTACGATCTCCGTTTCCCTGTCTGGCTAAGACAGTCAGAAAAGGAAAAGCCCATTTTAGCCCCGGAATATGATCTGCTGATCATTTCAGCAAACTGGCCGCTTGCAAGAAGTCTGGCATGGAGAACACTTTTACAGGCGAGAGCAATAGAAAATCAATGTTATGTTATTGGTGTTAACCGGACGGGGAAGGATGGAAAGGGGCTGGAATATGGGGGAGAATCCATGGTGTTAGGTCCTGCGGGAGAACAGATCAAATTAATGGGTGCCGCTGAAGAGATTTTTTCGCATACTCTTAACCGTGAAAAATTGGACAGCTTTCGGATTCAGTTACCTTTCTGGCGCGATGCAGATACGTTTTTCATTCAACCATAAATTATGAGGCAGGCATTTCTGGCAGACGAAATATTTACTGGAAACGAAACGTTGAAAAGTCATGTACTGCTTATAGAGAATAATATCGTTTCAGATATTCTGCCACAGGGTTCGCTGCCCCCTGATCTCACTGTAGAAACTTTTCCAGACTGTTTTATAACGCCTGCTTTTCTAGATCTGCAGCTGTATGGGGGCAACGGCAAATTGTTTTCTCATTCACTCGATACAGAGTCCCTGGATGCTACCCGCGCTTATTGTATGGCTGGTGGTTGTTCGCGGTTTATGATTACGATGGCAACTAATTCCATGGAGAATTTCCTGAAAGGGATCGATGCGGCAGGAGAATATCTTTCCTCGGGAAAAAAAGGGTTGCTTGGTCTACACCTGGAAGGTCCCTGGATCAATCCGGTAAAAAGAGGGGCACATATCGAAGCATTCATAAAAAAACCTCCCCGAAAAGATGTTGAACTGCTTCTCGAAAAAGGAAGGGGTATTGTAAAAATGATTACACTCGCACCTGAACAATGTGATGATGAAATCATCCAACTCATCATGGATCACGGAGTTCTTGTTTCCGCGGGACATAGTAACGCAACGTACCAACAGGCCAGTCACGCGTTCGAAATCGGCGTACTGGCAGCTACACATCTGTTCAATGCCATGTCGCCGCTGCAGGGCAGGGAACCAGGTATGGTAGGCGCCATTTATGATGACGCGAATGTGATGTCAAGTATTATTTGCGACGGAGTTCACGTTGATTATGCTTCCGTACGCATCAGTAAGAGGATGATGGGAGAGCGTTTATTTTTTATTACGGATGCCGTTACCTCCATATCCGAAGGTTATTATAAACATGTTTATAAGGGCGATCGTTATACTTTACCGGATGGAACTTTATCCGGATCCTGCATGACCATGATGTCCACGTTAAAAAATTCTGTAGAAAAAGCCGGAATCCCACTGGATGAGTCTCTTAAGATGTGTTCAACATATCCTGCCGGTCTGCTAAAAGATCCTTTTCTGGGCAGAATTCAAAGAGGCCAGGCAGTGGATTTTAATATTATCAATAAAAAAACGCTGGAGCTGGTATACTCATCGTTTCATTGAGAGCAATTTCTGAATCAGATAGTTTTCGGTACCACTTGTCCAACCAGACTGTTCGTAAATAATTTCATTTTTATAAACGATCATACTTTGTGGAAGATTATTTGAGTGCAACGCATTTCGTAACTCTCCATTCAAATCTGAATAGGCTTCAAAAGTCCAGCTGTTTTGATTATACATCGGTCTCAGCCTGTTCGCCAGTTTGCCTTCATCAACCGACACCGCCATAAAACGGAAGGGTACCAGGCTCTGCCAATGTTCAAGATTGGCATTGATAGAATTGAGTTCGGTTACACTTTCTTCGGAAGATACTGACCAGAAACAAATCAGAAACAATGAATCTTTTTTTGCAAACACGGAAAACGGAGCAATTTTTCCCTGCAGCGATTTTATTTTTGCGTCCTGAAGAGATCCCTGTGCCAAAGCATTGAGCGAAAATAAAACCAGGCAAAACATCAAAACCTTTTTCATGCTCAATTATTTGTTTTCCGGATCATGACTCGTTAGTGCTTCCTGTTGCGAAATAAGTTCTTTAACTTTCATTGCTTTGAAATCGATTCCGTCACGAATCGCTTCAGATGTAGGGAGTGCCCATACATCCGGAAGAATGCCCCTCCCGTTTTTTATGCGATCCCGGCTGACGACCATTCTGAATCGTGGTAGCCGGAAACGCAGACCGGTATTGGGCAGTGTAACATCCGGAATGATCCAGGCCGTATTGCCGTAATAGCCACCACCCGTTTCCTCACCAACAAGCGTCACATTTTTCTGACCCTTCAGATCACCAGCGAATAATGTGGTGGCAGAAAAGGAATTACCTCCGATCAAAATAAAAACCTGGCCGTCATAATGATATTTTTCCTTGGGAGAGTAATAATGTTTTTCAAAATATCTGAAATGTAATTTGCCATCCTTACCCTTTTTGGTCACAGCTGAAACCAGCATACTATACCAAAAACCATTTTGAATATATTTTCTGTATTCAGCCGGCGGCTTGATTGTGTACAGAGAATCGGCCAGTTTAAATTTATGATCAGCTATATATCTCGTCAGCAAAGTAGATAATCCGGCATCACCTCCGCCATTCGATCTGACATCAATAATCAGATTTTTAATCTGATTTTCATGAAGTACCCTGAAAGAATTCTTGAAGAATTTCCTCAGATGATTCGAGCGATCGAAGGTGCTAACGGTCATGAAGCCGGTTTTCATAACGGTATCCAGTTGCAGATTTACGGAAGAAAGGTAAAAAGAGGGTTTATCTTTCTTCTTTCCTGCTCCCTTTGCAGGAGGCCCGTGACTCAGGGTTTTTTTGTTCATGGTATCCGCCTTGAAATCATAAGGCTTCACATATGTCTGGCGTTCTAGTCCCGCGCTGTCGATATAATGTATGTCAATTGAATCAGTGAGTCCAATTATATTTTTATACAGATTGGCAAAGGCGAAACCGGTACTCAGACTTTGATATTTCCCATTCATGCTATACCCGTCTGTAGTAATATAATTGAAGAGGGTATCCGTCAGCGCTTTTGTTGTATATCCGTTGATGGAAGTTACAATCGTTCCTCTTTGCAATAGAGGATCCCTTCTTCTGAGATTGGCAGAAATTACCATTGTATCCGACCAGAATTTAAGTGCAAATGGAAATGCCAGGGAAGAAGCGGTATCAATATAACGGTTAAATGCTTTTGAACCTTTTACTGTCGTATGTCCGCAATCCAATTTTGAAATTACATACGCCAGAACATCCCGGAACTGAATTTCGGTCAGGGAGTCCTGCAATGACTGAAATCCCAGATTAAAATAATAATCCATGCTATCCTTTGTCGTATACCAGTAAATACTGGGGTGGGAGCTTTCGAGTATGTGACGGAATAAGGAATAATCCGCCTGCAGTTCGGCCGGTGGATATTTATATTGGGGATTGTATGTTTTGCGTGATGAGGAACAGGAAACTGCCAGGATGATGCACAGGCTCAACCATATATTTGTTTTCAGTTTCCGGATCTTCTTCACATGATCGAAAATTCTCATTTGGTAAATGCATTCCAGCCCTGGGCTGTGATGTCAAATTTATTTCCTCCCTTCGTAAGGATTTTTTTCCCTTCTTCGGGGTCCGTCATATAACCAATCACGCTGATATTTTCATTTAAGA
>DASSGT010000010.1:0-3352 GCA_035693345.1 Puia sp.
TACTGCTTCCGGTGTTTTTGCAGACATCATTCGGGCTGCGAACGTTTAAATTGCACTTATGAAAGAAATTACCGTACACTCTCCGGCCACCGTGGCAAACCTCGTTTGTGGTTTCGATGTACTTGGACTATGCCTGTCAG
The DNA here is from genome assembly GCA_035693345.1 of Puia sp. Taxonomy (GTDB): domain Bacteria; phylum Bacteroidota; class Bacteroidia; order Chitinophagales; family Chitinophagaceae; genus Puia. Next base: position 141 of record DASSGT010000010.1, read on the forward strand.
AGCCCTTTGATATTATGCGCGTTCGGCTTTTGGACAAAAGACAGGTGATTATTAATACCACGGATAATTTCCCCCTGCCAAAAGATCCTGCGCTGAATACCGCCGGTGCACCTTTACTGGAAATGTTGGCTGTCTTAAAACAGAATATCGGATTCGAAGTCACGATTACCAAACAGATCAAACCCGGCAGTGGCATTGGTTCGAGTGCCGCGAGTGCAGCAGGTGCAGTGGTTGCCGCCAACGAATTACTGGGAAATATTTTTACAAAGGAAGAACTCGTACGCTTTGCAATGTTCGGGGAAAAAGTGGCATCCGGCGTAAAACATGCCGACAATATCGCGCCCTGTATTTATGGCGGAGTAACGCTGATACGTTCTATTTTTCCACTGGATATTATTCCGATTTCATCACCGCCGTTATTTGTTTCTGTATTGCATCCGCAAATTGAGGTCAGAACTTCCGATGCACGCGAAATTTTAAGGAAGGAAGTGTTGCTAAAAGATGCGATCAGACAATGGGGAAATATTGGCGGTCTGGTGGCAGGTCTGATGAAAGGCGACTATGAGCTGATCGGCAGGTCGTTGGAAGATGTCATCATAGAACCTGTGCGATCGATACTCATACCCGGCTTCGACATCATCAAATCGGAATGCAAGTCAGCGGGTGCAATCGGTGGAGGAATATCTGGTTCCGGTCCTTCTATTTTTATGTTAAGCAGGGATGAACAAACTGCCCAAAAAGTGGCGGAAGTAATGAAATCTGTTTACGACCGCATTGGTGTGAATTATCATATTTATGTTACAACCGTGAATACGCGGGGAGTTATAAAGCTCAACAATTAATGCGAAACAGAAATACCCCGGGGCGAAATGTAAAATCAAAAATGCATGTTATTTTATAATCTCAATAAACCCTCAGAAAAAGTTGATTTCAGAACGGCAACCATCCAGGGTCTGGGCTCTGAAAAAGGATTATTTTTTCCTGAATATGTGCCCCTTTTCCCGGAATCATGGATATACAATCTGGAAGATGAGGCGGAAGAAGAGATTGCATGGTATGTGATGAACCAATATGTAGGCGATTCTATGTCCGAAAAATCACTAAGGGAAATTTTACGGGAAACCATTTCATTTGATATACCCCTTTTAAAGCTTTCTTCCAGAATTTCAACGCTGGAACTGTTCCATGGTCCAACCCTGGCATTTAAAGATATAGGAGCGCGTTTCATGAGTCGCTGCCTGGGACATTTTATGAAAGGGCAGAACAGGACAGTAACCGTACTGGTAGCTACATCGGGTGATACAGGCGGAGCAGTAGCGAGCGGTTTCCTGGATGTGGAGGGTGTAAATGTTGTTATCCTGTATCCTTCCGGGAAAGTGAGTCTTGTGCAGGAGCTGCAATTGACTTCCTCCGGCAGAAATATTACGGCTTATGAAGTGGATGGCAGTTTCGATGACTGTCAGAAGCTTGTCAAACAAGCTTTTTCGGACCCGGATCTGAACAAAAAGATTTTTTTGACCTCAGCCAATTCGATCAATGTCGCACGCTGGCTTCCGCAGCAGATCTACTATTTCCTGGCATGGAAACAATGGAACGACAAACTGAAACCACCTGTTATATCCGTCCCGAGTGGAAATTTTGGGAATATTTGCGCCGGCCTGCTTGCCTATCACTCTGGGCTTCCGGTGTCTCATTTTATCGCAGCCTGTAACTCCAATGCAGTGGTTCCGGAATATCTGAAAACGGGGATTTACAAGCCTGAGAAAGCCATAGCCACCCTCTCCAATGCCATGGATGTGGGTGATCCGAGCAATTTCGTCAGGGTATTGGCCCTGTTCAACTCAGAATTCGAGCCCCTGAAAAAAATGATGAGCAGCGAAAGTATCTCGGATATCGAAACAGGTGATGCCCTGGCCACCATTTACCGTCTTTACAAATACCAGGCAGATCCCCATGGGGCCGTCGGATGGCTAGCACTGAACCGTTGGCTGGAAAAACATCCGACCGAATCGGGCATATTTCTGGAAACGGCCCACCCTGTAAAATTCCCCGACACCGTAGAGAAATTCACCGGACATACTGTGATTGTTCCCGAATCCGTGTCCGAATTATTTGAGAAAAAGAAGACTGCGATAAAAATGACCGCCGACTATCAGGAGTTCCGCAAGGAAATACTCAGGATCAGGTAATCACCAATTATTCATTTCACACAGGTAATTTATCAATTCACACGACAGACGGAAGTTTTGTGCCTCGTTTTTAAGTACTTTCATTTCATAATTTTTATACATTAAACCTTAAATAAAAAATCATGAAAAGTTTGAAAGGCCTCACCATTCTTGCCTTTGTTCTGATGGCAGGCATGCATGGATTCGGGCAGAAAGTTAAATTGGAAGACGGAGATCTTTCTCCGCTGAAATCTGAAAAAACAATTGCTTTCGCATTTACTTATGATAGTATGATGATAGGCAGCAGTGGACATGGACATCCACCCGGACCTCATCCTCCGGGACCCGGACATTCAAGTAAGCAAATGACAGAGTCGGAATACGTTGCAAAACACACGGAAGACTATAATAAAAAATCACCTGGGAAAGGTGATGAGTGGGCAAAGGCCTGGAAAGACGACAGGGAAGCACTGTATGAACCGGCATTCACAAAAGAGTTTGAAAAATATGGTTCTTTGCAACCTGATCCGAAATCAAAGTATACGCTTATCTTCAAAACCACCAATACTGAACCGGGATTTAATATTGGTTTCATGCGTCATAATGCTGAAATCAGCGGAGTTGCCTGGATAGTTGAGTCTGCTAATCAATCTCATGTAATCGCTAAAATAAGCGTAATAAATGCCCCCGGTGGCAACTTTTTTGAAAATGATTACGCTACAGACGAGAGAATTGCCACTGCTTACAGCGAAGCGGGCAGGGGATTGGGATATTTCATTAAAGGCAAACTGTGACATAGTGAAAGTTTGAAAGAGTCATCGATAATCTACTTTTTCCCAAACCTTGTTTGATCGTTGTACTATGCTTGCTCTAAATAAGCTGTTTTCCCTATGATAGCCCATGGATGACACAAGGTTAGTACAGGGATGGATGTCGAACTATCCGGCTATCCATATGATTAGTAATTATTTATCTCCAAAAAGATCAGATCTGAATGCGATGATATGACATAAGGAGTTGATTCTGATAGTATTGCTATCATAA
>DASSGT010000011.1:0-2680 GCA_035693345.1 Puia sp.
CTGTCTCCGGAAGTAATTTAATTGAATGTGTTTAAACGAAATTCAAGTACGCGCAGCGACAAATCAGGATATCCCCTTCATAAAAAAAGTCGTTTTTTCATCCCTTAGGGAATTTGGTTTGAGTCCTGACGAGAACGGAAAGGATAAAGATCTGAATGATATCGAAAGCAGCTATATGTCGAACAATGGTTTTTTCGGAGTTGTCGTTCATTCTGAAACAAATGCTATTGTGGGTTGTTTTGGTTTATTTCCTGTGAATGACTTTACTTGTGAACTGAGAAAAATGTACTTGCTAAAAGAATCCAGGGGAAAGGGAATGGGGAAATTAATTTTGGATACAGCTATTCGAATAGCCAGGGAAAAATATTATAAAAAAATAATTTTGGAAACCATATCCGTTTTGGCAACTGCCATAGCCCTTTACAAACGATACGGATTTATAGAAATTAAACCGAAAGAAATAAGCGCCCGTGTTGATCAGTCATTCGAACTTACTATTGATCCGTGAATCGGATTAGAACGTTAAAAGAAATCACATAACTCATTGCAGTTTATCAATTGTATCATACATCTGCCTGAAACAATTCCAGGGTGTGTTTTCATTGGGATCAGTGGATGATTGACCGGTATAGTACCCATTCATAAATATACTATTACGCATCCAGGTGGTTTCCATAATACCAAGAAAACGCGCATTCATGTCAGGTGTTGATTCACGTCTGAAAGCCAGCATATCATTGATCTGTATGATAGCCGTAGATGGTTGTCTCCACGGGCAGGTTACAACCCTGAATCCTTTCATGGAAAAATACACCGCGGTTTTGTCAGCTCTTTCATAGTGCCAGTCGCAGATCAGCACATCTTTCGGAATCAGGTCTATTGCGTGATATGTATTATTAAAACTCGCTTCCCATTCTCCCAAACCAGTGGTCTTTCCATCCAAAAGCCGGTCACCCCAGATCCACATTTCTCTTCCCTTCTGAAACAGATGATCGTGAATGGTACGCACTTCTCCGGCGAATAGTTCAGCCTTGTCCCGGCCACCACAACGCGGACATTTGTCATCGCCGATAAAAAATACTTCATCCATGCCGGCATGAAAAGCGTCACTTTCAAAAACATCACAGAGTTCATCTATTACCCCAAACAGTACCGGATGTAAATCCGGATGCAAAGGACAATAACTCAGACAGTAAAGATTATCCGGATTCGGCCAAACATATTTATCCGGCATTTTGATATCAGGGGTTTCGTTGAATTGTGGATAAACGCGTAATAATTTTCCGGTATGGTTCGCCCAGGATTGGTGGCCCAGCAGATTGACTTCCGGAATGAGCCGGATATTGTTTTTCTTACAGACAGAAACAATTTTTTTGATATCTGATTTTGATAAGGCAAAACTGTCTATTAACTCTGGATGTGATTTGAACTGATAATGATATTCGATCTGCAAAATCAGGGTATTCACTTTACGTGGTGCCAGTTCCTGATCAATAAAACGGACAAAACTATCTATTCCGGAAGGTCTCGGTGCATCGATACAAAAACCGCGTACCGGCAGAAGACTGTCAAGTTTTGATTGTGCCGATGCAGACATGGAATAAAATATGAGGATGGTGATGAAGAAGATGAATCCTGCCAAAGGTTTTTTCATAGTCCTGGTATTGCTTGATCAAATCTAGTTCAGAATATTATCCGGAGAAATTATTTCCGGGCCTGTTGCAGGTAATCATTTGAGAGACGTCTAAAGAATTTTTAATTCGTATAACCGGGCGGATGTTTTAAATGAAACCCTGTATGTTCCTGGTATGCTTTTGCAAAGGCGAGTAAGATCGCTTCATCAAAATGTTTTCCGATGAAACTGATACCTGACGGCATTCCATTCGGTAAAAACCCATTGGGAAGGGTAACGGAAGGATTTCCTGTCAGATTCGTGATGGCCAGCTGGTCGCCGGTTTCCGGTGGCGTGATGATAACGTCATATCTGTCGAGCAGGGGATCCATTTTTTTCATGATCTGATAACGCAACCTGCAGGCATTGAGGTATTCCACGGCGGGCACAAAACGGGCGGCCCGGAATGTATTGGGCCATCGGTCTTTATTTTGTTCCACCATTTCATCATCCGCTGATGACCGGGTCAGCAGGTCAAATGCGGCGGCGGATTCTGCGCAAATAATCAGGGACAACATTTCATTTCCGTGTAAAGTGTCGGGGAAAAATAAAGGAACCAGCTGAACGCCGATTTCTTTGAGCACGGCAATGGTTTTTTTCTCCGGACTATTCGCTGGCAGCGTGTCGATATAATTACTGATATAAGCGACTCGCAATTTTTTTAAATCTACTGAACCAGTGTAATTGAAGGCCCGGGAAATAGACGAAGCGTCTTCCTGATCGGCTCCATGAATAAAATAAAACACAATTGCCGCATCTTCAGCAGAACGGCAAATGGGACCTATTTTGTCAGAACTCCAGGCCAGTGTCATTCCGCCGGTTCTGGCGACACTTCCGTATGTGGGTCTGAGACCTGTAACGCCGCATCGCATCGCAGGATCCACAATGGAACCATAGGTTTCTGTTCCTATGGCGAAAGGAACAAGTCCCGCCGCTGTAGCAGACGAAGAACCCGCGGATGAGCCACCCGATCCTTTTGTTGTGTCCCATGGATTCCTTGTAAGGCCT
>DASSGT010000012.1:0-16395 GCA_035693345.1 Puia sp.
CAACACAGCTGCGCTGCTTAACGGAACGTGTACCGCCATCTGGTCACCATCAAAATCCGCGTTAAAGGACGTACATACCAACGGATGTAACTGGATCGCCTTCCCTTCAATAAGTTTTGGCTGAAATGCCTGGATGGAAAGACGGTGAAGGGTCGGAGCACGATTCAGCATCACAGGATGCCCCTTCAGAATATTTTCCAGAATATCCCAGACGATGGCTTCCTTGCGATCAACCAGTTTTCTGGCAGATTTTACTGTTTTTACTATACCTCTTTCAATGAGTTTACGTATGATAAACGGCTTAAAAAGTTCGGCCGCCATATCCTTGGGTAAACCACATTCGTGTAATTTCAGTTCAGGACCCACTACAATAACAGAACGGCCTGAATAATCCACACGTTTGCCAAGAAGATTCTGACGGAAACGTCCCTGTTTACCTTTCAGCACATCACTTAAAGATTTCAGCGCTCTTCCGCCTTCCGCTTTTACGGCATTGGATTTACGGCTGTTGTCAAAAAGTGAATCGATGGCTTCCTGCAGCATTCTCTTTTCATTGCGCAGGATCACTTCAGGTGCCTTTATTTCCAGCAAGCGTTTCAGACGATTGTTGCGAATGATTACCCTGCGGTAAAGATCATTCAGATCCGAAGAGGCAAACCGGCCACCATCCAGTGGTACCAAAGGACGTAATTCAGGCGGAATGACCGGAATATATTGCATAACCATCCACTCCGGACGGTTGGTAATTCTTGTGTTGGCATCACGGAAACTCTCTACCACACTCAGGCGTTTCAGAGCATCTGCCTTACGCTGCTGGGAAGTTTCATTCGCTGCAGCAGCCCGCAGGTCAAAGCTCAGTTGATCCAGATCGATTCTCTGCAACAGATCATGAACGGCTTCCGCACCCATCTTGGCGATGAATTTTTGCGGATCGTCGTCTGGCAGATATTGATTGTCTTTCGGAAGCGTTTCAAGAATTTCAAGATATTCTTCCTCTGTCAGAAGATCACCCTGGTTCTGGTTTTTATCCGCACGTATACCTGACTGGATCACGACGTATCTTTCATAATATACAATGCTCTCCAGTTTCTTTGAACTCATGCCCAGCAAATAACCGGTTTTGTTCGGAAGACTTTTGAAATACCAGATATGAACAACGGGTACAACCAGTTTAATATGACCCATGCGTTCACGACGAACTTTCTTTTCTGTTACTTCAACACCGCAACGATCACACACGATCCCTTTATATCGGATCCTTTTGTATTTTCCACAGGCACATTCATAATCCTTTACAGGTCCGAATATGCGTTCGCAGAATAAACCATCCCTCTCGGGTTTGTAGGTTCTGTAGTTTATAGTTTCAGGCTTTAAAACCTCTCCATAGGATCTTTCCAGGATGGAATCGGGAGAGGCAAGTCCGATGGTGATTTTTGAGAAAGTGGCTTTGGGACGATTTTCTTTTTTAATAGCCATATTATTTAATATCAGGTTTTTAAAAGACAGTTACCACAAATGCATTTACGAAGCAGTTTACAGCAGGAATAACCTTTCCTTTTTGCAACTTACTTCGTTGAAAATCAGTACTTTAAAAGTGGATAATTTCTGAAAATGCCAGCATAAGGGAGGCAAAGGTACGTGGTTTGAATTAATTTACCAAGATAAGCCTACCCGGTGCGTTCAAAAGAAAAGAAATTAACTTTGGACTATCTTGTATAGCATTTTTAACAAAATAGGTAGTCCACATGCTCCCCTGGCGCACGATCATAGAAATAGAAAAAGAATGTGATGTTCCTGTTTATCTGCAAATTGCAAATTCGATCATCCAGGAAATGAAAAAAGGCCGGATCGGTCCCGGGATTAAACTGCCAGGAACGCGTCAGATGTCAGAATTACTAAACGTACACCGAAAGACATTGGTTCGGGCTTACGAAGAACTGGATGCTCAGGGTTGGATAGAAATGAGACCTTCCAAAGGAACTTTTACCAGTAAGGAACTTCCGGAGATAAATCCACGGCGTTTTTATATGAAAACCGAAAAACGCAATTCATTTCCGGTAACGACAGGCTATACAGTAAAAGTCAATAACAATATCAGGACACCTGTATTACCATACCGGAATATTACCGGCTTTCACGACGGACCAGACGTCCGGTTAATGCCTGTAAGAGAATTGGGCAGATCATATAAGAGCATATTATCCAGAACGGTGAATTTGAAATTTCTCTCTTATGTGGAAACCGCAGGAGTGCAAAAATTCAGAGAGGTCCTTTCCGAATATCTGAACACCAGCCGGGGACTTCAAACAAGTTTTGAAAATATTATGATCACCAGGGGAAGTCAGTTCGGCTTGTATTTGATTACCTGCGTACTTTTTTCGAACGGACAAAATATCATCGTTGGTGAACCTAACTACTATTATGCTGATCATTGTTTTCAAAATGCGGGAATGCGTTTGATTCGCGTGAAGGTGGATGATATGGGCATCGACGTGGATGCGATAGAAAAAATTTGCAAAAAGAAAAAGATCAGGGCCGTTTATATCACTTCACATCACCACTATCCTACTACAGTTACGCTGATTGCTTCCAGAAGAATCAGATTACTTGAACTGTCAGAAAAGTATGGATTCATTATTATAGAGGATGATTATGATTATGATTTTCATTATTTAAGCAGTCCTATTCTTCCACTCATCAGCGCCGATCAGAAGGGTATGATCATCTATATCGGGACTCTGAGCAAGACGATTGCACCCGCTATCAGAACGGGCTATGTGGTTGCGCCGCCTAATTTATTATTGGAACTGGCAAGAGTAAGACAGCTCATGGATACCCAGGGAGACCCCATTATGGAGCTGGCACTGGCGGAAATGTTTTCAAATGGCGAGATCCGGAGACATATGAAAAAAGCGCTGAATGAATATCACAGGCGCCGGGACTTTGTTTGCAGCCTGCTGACACAACACCTTTCACCATTCCTCGAATTCAGGGTACCCGATGGCGGACTCGCTATCTGGGCAAAATTTAACAAGAGCATTCCGCTGCCGGCACTGACGGAAAAACTCCGGCCCCAGGGTCTTATTCTTTCCAATGGGCTGATTCATAATTCAGGTCCTGTTTCACTAAACTCCACACGGATGGGGTTTGCCTGGATGAATGAAAAAGAAGCAGAAATTGCCGTTGGGAAACTTATCAAAACGATCAAAGGAAAATTTTGAATCCTGTGCATTGTGCGATTAAACTGACGAAGGGTCGTTCTGACGTTACCATCGGCATGAATCGTTTGACGACCGGAGAATGCAACCAGGACCAATTCCAACCGGACTATCACATTTAAACAAACCGGTCTTTTATGTAGTCCAAATGGTATTTACTTTTATATGGTCAAACAAACGCTAACTAAAAAAAGTAACCATGAAAAAGTATCTGTTTATTATTTATTTCCTTATCGTCGGATTGAGTTCAAGGGCAGCTGTATCTACCATCAACGAAAAATTAATTCAGTCGTTTAAAGAATCATATCCGCATGCAGTAAGAGTAAACTGGCTGGAATTTCCGGAAACTTACGCAGTCAATTTTGAGGAATCAGGTGTAAAATCTACTATTCATTATAATAAGGACGGCAGTTTTTTGAGCGCCATCCGTTATTACTCTGAAGAAAAACTTCCTTACTATCTGATCGCAACTCTGAAGGAAAAATTTCCGGGAAAAAAGATTTACAGCGTAACAGAACTCTCCAATCCCTATGAAATTACTTATTACATCAAACTGGAAGATGCCAAAACCTGGAGGACTGTGAAAGTAGACAGCGATGGTAATATCGTCGTGATAGAAAAATTCAATAAGGCTTAACCAAAATAATGTCTGAACCGCTATTCAACAAATGAAACAGCGGTTCAGACATTCCTCAATCACCACATCCAATCATCCTGTTCTTACGGTTGGCCCTTTACACGATTGAAAAATTCATTTTGTAACTCCAGGGTTTTCTTATCGGCTTTGATTGCCTTCAGTGCTTTTACCAGGGATTCAATATAATGTTCATTTACCAGCTGGCCGAGTTCACGGGTTGCTTTAGCACCTTCGCCGGCATAATGATTTGGATAGTCAGCATACCACCAAATCGCAGTGTATACATTCGGGATGTCCAGTCTTTTTTGATTGGCCCCGGATTCGTTGTTTGCACTGTCCATCTTTACAAGATCAGGTCTTAAATACAACAGCGATGACGTTTCTCTTTCGCCTGCGTGCTGATCACCTGCAGGATCCGATTTATGAAGCTCACTCATTTTTCTCCTGTACACTGAATCGGAACCCGGTTCAAAAAAATATACTGCATAGTTTCTTCTTTTTTCCAGCCTCGTTTGTATAAAATACCGGATCAGCTCCGGATTACCTCCATGACCGTTGATGATCACAATCTTGCTGAAACCATTTCGCGCTATTTCGTCACAGGTTGCTTCCAGTAAATCCCATACAATGCGTTCAGGGAGTGCGAAACTCCCATATTGATGCCGGGCTTCATTGATCTGTCCATAAAAGTAGTCTGGGAATACAACCGAATATTCTTTTTTCGTCGCCCGTGCTGCCCATTCACGAACCTGAATGAGATCAGACCCTATCGGAACATGTGGGCCATGTTTTTCAAGAATTCCAATGGGTAAAATACAGGTCTGGCCAGACATTTCCATTGCTTTTGGCCATTCGCTGGCGGTTAGCTCATCCCAACGGCTATGTAGTTCCTGTGCAGACGAATGCATCGCGTTCATGAAAACCACAAATAGAATTGCCATCATTCTTGTTCTTGTATTCATTTTTTAAGTTTTATAAAAAGAAAAATAGATATTTTTTGTTATTGCGATCTGCAATTCAGAACGAACGAACTGACGGCCATTTCATTCCGAATTAAAACCTTTTTCCCTGACCGGAGTGCCAATATTTTTAGTTTCGGAATAATGGTATGAAATGATCAACATTCCGAAAATTATAAAAGGTATCAAAAAACGTTCTTCATAGAAGGGGTAAATCAGGAATCGAACGAAAACAATAGCAAAAATTGTATAGATCATATAATTCACTTTGTCCCTCCAACTGAATCCCTGACCCGCTCTTGTAAAAATAAAAAGAATAAGGAGCGTCAGCAAAAAGCTTCGCGCGAACACCTGGAGATAGCCTTTCAGATTTGCCAGATATCCCGTTACAGACCGTTCGTTCATTGGGTCATTTAGACGAATAAAATGCTCGGTAAAAACGAAATTGATCAAAACAGCCATTGTGATCAATATCATTGCCGATAAAACAAATTCTCTTATTCGCAGTTTACCGGCAAATTTTGAATCCGGCCATTTCAGGAGGGCAAAAAGTAAAATAAGCTCTGCAATGATATTGTCCAACCTTGTACAAAGCGCCAGCAGAAACAAACTAAACCAAAGAAGTTTTGGTCTCCCTGAATATATCAGGAATAATGCATTCAACAGAAAAAAACATGACATCGCATCCGGTGTTGATAATCGTGCGAGTTTGAGTGTTGGATAAAGGGTAATACAAATGACACTAACCAGGAAAGTTCCGGCTGGATTCATATATTGTATACTAAAACGCCAGATCGTAATTCCAATAAGAAAAAAACAAAGAAGTGAAGGAACAACGGATGCTGTAGTAAAAGAAAATCCTGCTTTATGGAAAAGCAGGACCATTAATATGTAGAGTGGTTTGACGCGGTAAAAATCAAAATATTCTGCTGGCACCTTCGTTATGCGTCCCGAATGTTCGATGAATTCATCAGCAGCAAGTTCCTGTTTTAGATAAACCACGGCTTTTTCGACTGCTCCGGCCATCGTACCCTGCTCTAATTGAATGGCACAAACTATATAAAAAGGCATATCACCATTGTGGCCCGGATATTTTGATAACCAAAAAGTCAAAAGAGACAGCAGCAGGAGATAACAAAGAAATATAAATTTTGAAACCATAATTTCAATATTACTGCCCCTCCAATTCAGTCGCCTCCTTCAGCTTATTTCTCTCAAGATATTTTTCGCGAATTATTTTCTGAACGGGTACATCCCTGATTTTACTTTCAAGCCAGGAAATGATATCAAGATAGACAAAGGCCCGGGTTTCAAAACGATTCTTTTCATAGGTCCTGAGTCGTTCCAGCAATTTTGAGAATCCGGGTTTGAGTTCGCTTGGTCCGAGCTGAAATGATTTTCTGAGAAAACGGAATATTTCTTCTTCTACCAAACTCAGGTTTTCCATTTTTGCCATAAAGCGATAAACCGATTTGATCAGGTATTCTAATAAATTATCATTGCCCAGTTCATAATGCGCAATCAGGTGTAAAAGACGTGAGTAACACTGAAGATCGGTACGAAGATCCATTTTCCAGTTGATGATTTTGTTGAGGTATTTGATAGTATTTTCATAATCCCCGCTACCGAAATACAGGCTGGCAAATTTGTAATAAAACACCAGAATGCGGTGTCTGTCCAGATAGATCTCAAATTCCTTTAACTTTTCTTCGATGTAGGGAAGGAGGGCAAGCCCTTCTGTAAAAGTACCGTCAATAAAATGCTTGTTGATTTTTGCAATGTGGAGGTAAACGAAGGTCTGTATGCGGTTGTTATCGTTTTCCTGAACAGCTTCCGAATTAAAGAAAATTTCAAAGCGTTCAAGTGTCTCCAGAAATTTCGGGTAGTTCAGTAAATCGAAATGCGCTCCCAGCAGATTATGCATCCCTTTAATGTAATGTGCCGTTTCAATCGGAATCATGGCGGGTTCCTTGTCAAACAATTCTACCCATCGATGGGTATAGCGGTAATAGGAAAGAAAATCCTGACCGATAAATGCAAACCAGCTGTAACTCTGAAAAAGGTATAGATTTTCATAAAACCCCTTGTTAGAGGGTTTTAGTACCGGAAGTCTGGATTCGAAAAATTCCCTGACCGCGATTTCATCTTTTTCATTACGCGCCACACCGTGCTGGATATACCAACTATACAGCTGAAGGGAAACACTGGAAAGTTTTCCGGTCAGAATGATCTGTTCATTCACGGCCTCCATTTCGTCAGCCAGTTTCTGAGCCCTGTCCTGCATACTTCGTGTAATGTGAAGAGCTTCAATTTTCTGCTCAAAAAGCAGGACCTCCAATACATAACTGTACTGATGGTACTGCCGGGCAAATTCCTTTATGCGGTCGAGCACTTTAAGGCTTTGTAAATAAAGACCCTGGTTATAGAGAATTTCCGCATAATCCACTTGTTCATGCAATTGGACAACAATATTCTGTTCTCCCCGGATAAGTCGCAGACTGCTTAAAATTTGTTTGTACAGGTGGGCCTTCGTATTGGAAAGCTGCTGTTTACTCAAACGCTTGTTTTTCCTTAAAAGCTCCGCTTCATCATAGGACTCCATTTTATCCAATGCATCAAATAAGTAAATGATTTTCAGGTCTTCAGAAGCAGTATTTCGCTTGACATAGAGCTTGAAATTCCTTTTCTCAGACTTTTTCAGAGATTTAACAAGTTGAAACAAGGTATCAGAAGAGCGGTTGGGCATCGTAATTTGGATCGTCTAAATTAAGGACTGGCGCGGGTTTCAGCGTTCAAAGACCCGTTTCTGAACTGTAATTCCAACAGGAATTTGATTTGCGTATTGAATCAAACAAAAATACCTTCGAAACAAGTCATTCCCAAATAGATATGAAATCCGAAAAAATATACATATTCGACACGACCCTGCGTGACGGGGAACAAGTTCCAGGCTGCAAACTGAATACCAAAGAGAAGCTGGAACTGGCCCTGGAACTGGAAAATCTGGGCGTCGATATTATTGAAGCGGGTTTCCCGATTTCAAGTCCGGGTGATTTTCATTCGGTGGAAGAGATTTCAAAAGTGGTTAAGCATGCCAGCGTCTGCGCGCTGAGTAGGGCTGTGAAAGCAGATATCGAGGCTGCCGGACAGGCACTTAAAAAAGCAAAGCATCCCCGGATTCACACAGGTATCGGTACTTCCGACCTGCATATCAAAGCGAAATTCAATTCCAACAGAGAAGAAATCATCGAGCGCGCAGTACAGGCCGTCAAATGGGCCAAAAACCTTGTGGCAGACGTAGAATTTTACGCTGAGGATGCCGGCCGGACCGACAATGCCTATCTGGCCCGTGTAGTCGAAGCCGTAATCAAAGCCGGGGCTACGGTAGTCAATATTCCTGATACAACCGGTTATTGCCTACCATATCAATACGGAGAAAAAATTGCCTATCTCGTGAATCATGTGAGCAACATCGACAAGGCCGTTATTTCCTGCCACTGTCATAATGATCTCGGACTGGCTACAGCCAATTCCATTGCAGGGGTAATTGCCGGAGCCCGGCAAATTGAATGTACGATCAATGGTCTGGGGGAAAGAGCTGGTAACACTGCGCTGGAAGAAGTCGTGATGATCATTAAACAGCACGCCGATCTGGGATTTACAACCGGCATCAAAACTCAGTCCCTGAATCCGATGAGCCGTCTGGTATCAGAAACCATGCGCATGCATGTGCAACCCAACAAAGCCATCGTAGGATCCAATGCGTTCTCGCATTCTTCCGGAATTCATCAGGATGGTTTTCTGAAAGATGCGCAGACTTATGAAATAATCAATCCGGATGAAGTGGGTGCTGACGGTTCCAAAATTGTTCTCACAGCCCGCAGCGGCCGTAGTGCGCTCGCTCATCGTCTACGGATACTGGGTTATGATTTTACCCGTAACGAAATAGACATTTTATATAATGAATTCCTGCGTTTAGCTGACACAAAAAAAGAAGTGGGCGAAGAAGATTTGCATGAACTCGCAAAGATTTCAGTAACCGCTTAAAACCACCCAGTCTGCATACGGACGAATAAAGAAGAAGGCGGGAAATGCGCCGGTAAACAAGTTATGAAGCCAAAAACACTTTTCGAAAAAATCTGGGACACTCATGTAGTGAAAACCATCGAGGATGGCCCGTCTATTTTATATATCGACAAACATTTTATTCATGAAGTAACCAGTCCGCAGGCATTTAGAGGATTGGAACAACGCGGACTTCCAGTCTTCAGACCGGAACAAATTGTAGCTACCGCGGATCATAATGTACCTACTCAAAACCAGCACCTTCCTATCAAGGAAGCCCTTTCACGACTCCAGGTTGATACGCTGGATAAGAATTGCAAAAAATTTGGAATCGAATTATATGGACTGGGTCATCCCTATCAGGGAATTGTTCATGTAATCGGACCTGAATTGGGGTTTACACAGCCCGGTATGACCATCGTTTGTGGTGACAGCCATACGTCCACCCACGGCGCTTTCGGAACCATCGCATTTGGCATTGGGACCAGCGAAGTGGAAATGGTGATGGCTACACAATGTCTCATGCAGACAAAACCACGGCTCATGCGTATCAATGTAGAAGGCTCACTTCATCCGGGCGTTTTATCGAAGGACATCATCTTGTATATTATCTCGAAAATATCTGCAAGCGGCGCCACTGGTTATGCTGTAGAATATGCAGGCTCTGCCATTCGTAATCTGTCTATGGAAGCACGGATGACGATTTGTAATATGAGCATTGAAATGGGTGCCCGGTGCGGCATGATCGCCCCGGATGAAACTACTTTCAGTTATATGAAAGGAAGAAAATATGTGCCAAAGGGTGAAAACTGGGATGAATCCCTGGCTTACTGGAAAACACTTTTCACTGATCCGGAAGCCGAATTTGATTCGGAATTAAATATCGACGCGGCGGAAATAGAACCTATGATTACGTATGGAACCAACCCGGGCATGGGCATTGGTATCAGTGGGCATGTACCCAACCTTCGGGATGTGGAAGAAAAAGAAAAACACTCATTCGAAAAATCGCTACAATACATGGGTCTTGAACCCGGGATGGGTATTAAAGGCAAAAAAGTCGACTATATTTTTATCGGCAGTTGTACCAATAGCCGTATAGAGGACCTGCGGCTTGTGGCCGAATTTGTAAAAGGGAAGCAAAAGGCAAAGGATGTAGAAGTATGGATTGTGCCGGGCAGTAAACAAGTGGAAAAACAGGCACAAGCTGAGGGCATCGATAAAATATTCGAAGCTGCCGGTTTTATTCTTCGTCAGCCGGGTTGTTCAGCATGTCTGGGGATGAATGAAGACAAGATTCCGGCAGGGAAATACTGCATTTCCACCAGCAACCGGAATTTCGAGGGAAGGCAGGGCCCCAATGCAAGAACTTTTCTGACCAGCCCATTGACAGCAGCCGCAGCGGCTATTACAGGCCGGGTCACTGATGTCAGGGAACTGATATAGTCTGGAGGTCTGGAGGTCTGGAAGTCTGGAAATGAAATTGAAAATGTAAATACCTATAATTCTTGTGAAAGCAATTAATAAAATTTTAAGCACAGGGGTCCCTATTAATATCGAAAACATCGATACAGATCAGATCATTCCGGCACGTTTTCTAAAAGCAACCAACAGGGAAGGATTCGGTAAAAACCTGTTTCGTGACTGGCGGTATGAAAATGATGATGAAAAAAAGCCGAGAAAGGATTTTGCTTTGAATGATCCACGTTATTCCGGAAAGATATTAGTCGCTGGTAAAAATTTTGGATGTGGATCTTCGCGTGAGCATGCAGCCTGGGCAATCAAGGATTATGGTTTTGATGTGGTTGTCAGCAGTTTTTTTGCCGATATCTTTAAAAACAATGCGCTTAATAATTTTTGTCTGCCGGTTACCGTGA
Organism: Puia sp.; assembly: GCA_035693345.1. GTDB lineage: Bacteria > Bacteroidota > Bacteroidia > Chitinophagales > Chitinophagaceae > Puia. Next base: position 10,757 of record DASSGT010000012.1, read on the forward strand.
GTGAAGAATTTTTAAAGGAACTATTCGCCGCGATTGATAACAGGCCATCAACACAAATTCAGGTCGATCTGGAGAGTCAGTCAATCCATTTCGAAGGAAGAGATGTAACAGTAAGAGAAAAATTTGATATCAGTCCATATAAAAAAACCTGTCTGCTTAACGGATATGATGATATTGATTACCTACTGAGTATGAAGGAAGAAATTACCGCTTTCGAAAAGAAAATACCCATCCCGAATACTATATGAAAAAAAACATTGTTGTCATTGAAGGCGACGGCATCGGTCCGGAAGTAACCCGTCAGGCCGTTAAAGTATTAAACGCGATCGCGGAATGTTTTCATCATGAGTTCCATTACAGGTACTGTCTGATGGGCGCTATCGCAATTGATAAAACAGGAAATCCCCTTCCCGACGAAACCGTTAAACTGGCACTTGAAAGTGATGCAATTCTCTTTGGTGCCATCGGACACCCAAAATATGATCAGGACCCTACGGCCAAAGTTCGTCCTGAGCAGGGTTTATTGAAACTAAGAAAATCCCTGCAGCTTTTTGCGAATATCCGTCCGGTGAGCACTTATCCTTCGCTGCATCATTTATCCCCGCTTAAAACAAAAAATATAGAAGGAGTTGATTTTATTATCTACCGCGAATTGACGGGTGGTATTTATTTTGGAAAGAAGGAAACGAATGCAGACCATACAGTCGCCAGTGATGAATGCACATACAGCAGGGAAGAAATTGAACGGATTGCGCATCTGGCTTTCAAGCAAGCCGCTATCCGAAGAAAAAAATTAACCCTTGTAGATAAGGCCAATGTGCTCGAAACATCCAGGCTATGGAGGAAATGGGTTCAGGAAATAGCCAAAGGATATCCTGAAGTAACATTAGATTTCCTTTTTGTGGACAATGCTGCCATGCAGATTATTCTGAATCCGAAACAATTTGACGTGATTCTGACTGAAAACATGTTCGGAGACGTACTCAGCGATGAGGCCAGCGTTATTAGTGGCTCCCTGGGTTTACTGCCTTCTGCTTCGGTGGGAAAAGGGCCTGCCCTATTTGAACCCATTCATGGATCTTATCCCCAGGCAGCAGGAAAAGATATTGCCAATCCGTTGGGATCCATTTTGTCGGCCGCCATGATGCTGGATCATTTTGGATTACATAAAGAAGCAGAGCTCGTACGTGAAGCAACAGAATGGACCCTGATGCATGGATTCGTCACAAAAGATATTGATCCGGTTAATTTTTATTTCACAACAACAATCGGTGAGCTGATCAGCGATTACCTGGTTGGAAAGATATCCGGTACTGAACTGAATCAGGAAAATATTGCATTGCGGAAGTCGACTATCATTTAGTTCTTTGTTTTATAAAACGCGGTTCGTATATTCGCATTCAACTCGTCTCTCATGTTGAAAAGCAGTATATATAATAAGGTCCTGACCACACGAATTGTGGTGGTCATTATTATTATTGTGCTGGCTCTTCCCGGAGGCGCTTGATCGTATCAAATTTTCAAAAAATAATAACGACCCGCCTCCAAAAAGGCGGGTTTCTTTTTTTATGGCAGAACTCAATAAGTATTCCAGGACGCTTACACAGGATGAAACCCAACCGGGTGCCCAGGCAATGTATTATGCAATCGGTTTTACCGAAGCAGATTTCAAAAAAGCGCAGGTGGGTATTGCCAGTATGGGATGGGACGGAAATCCCTGTAATATGCATCTGAACGACCTCGCAAAGTCAGTAAAAGCAAGTATTAATAAAACTGATTTGCTGGGATTGATTTTTCATACGATCGGAGTGAGTGACGGAATCAGTATGGGCACTGATGGTATGCGGTATTCACTGGTCAGTCGCGATATCATCGCTGACAGCATAGAAACCAATGCCGGTGCGCAATATTATGATGCCGTCATTACCATTCCCGGCTGTGACAAAAATATGCCCGGATCTATCATGGCCATGGGCAGGCTGAACCGTCCGGGGATCATGTTATATGGAGGTACCATTGCACCCGGACATTATAATGGCCAGGACCTGAATATCATTTCAAATTTTGAGGCCCTTGGCCAAAAGATTGCCGGAAATATAAGTGAAGCGGATTTCAAAGCCATCGTTCGGCACAGCTGTCCGGGAGCAGGCGCCTGCGGAGGGATGTATACCGCCAACACGATGGCAAGCGCCATAGAAGCTATGGGCATGAGCCTTCCTTATTCTTCTTCCAATCCCGCATTAAGCGAAGACAAACAAAAAGAATGTGAAGCCATTGGCAGCGCTATAAAATTATTGCTGGAGAAAGACATTAAGCCAAGGGATATCATGACCCGTAAGGCATTTGAAAATGCAATTACGGTTATTATGGTTCTTGGCGGATCTACGAATGCCGTGTTGCATCTGATAGCCATGGCAAAGAGTGTAAACGTTCCGCTGACTCAGGATGATTTCCAAATGATCAGTAATAAAATACCGGTGCTTGCAGACTTCAAACCCAGCGGAAAATATCTGATGGAAGATCTGCATCAATACGGAGGTGTGCCGGCCGTGATGAAATATTTATACAAAAATGGATTATTACACGGTGACTGCTTAACGGTTACCGGTAAAACGGTTGCCGAAAATCTGAAAAATGCTCCGGATTTGGATTTCGATCAACAAAAAATAATTATGCCTTTAGACAGACCATTAAAAGCAACAGGGCATTTACAAATATTATATGGTAACCTGGCTGAAGGCGGCAGCGTAGCGAAAATCAGTGGTAAGGAAGGAGAAAGATTTGAGGGCACTGCCAGGGTATTTGACGGCGAACATGATTTGATCCGTGGAATACAATCTGGCAAAGTTCACGCCGGTGATGTGGTCGTGATCCGGAATATCGGACCCAAAGGTGCACCCGGTATGCCTGAGATGTTAAAGCCAACAGGCGCAATCATCGGAGCTGGTCTTGGAAAAACAGTAGCCCTTATTACTGATGCACGTTTCAGCGGCGGAACACATGGTTTTGTTGTGGGTCATATCACCCCGGAAGCATATGAAGGTGGGTTAATCGGACTTGTAGAAGATAATGACATCATCGAAATAGATGCAACTAAAAATTCCATCACGCTAAAAGTGAGTAACGATATCATTGCAGAAAGAAAGAAAAAATGGAAACGGCCGGCTTCGAAAGCCACGAGTGGGGTTTTGTTTAAATATGCACGTGTCGTGAAGGATGCTTCACAGGGATGTGTTACTGATGAAGCATAAGGCGTAAAGCCTAAAGCAACGGTCATCGGTCATCGAAAATGATTTGATCTTATAAAATAGAAAATATGCAGACTCTGGAAATAAAAAAAGACAACAAGTCTAAGGCAAAACAAAAAACCAGGAAATTATCGGGATCGGCTGCTTTGCTGGAAGTATTTCTTTCAGAAAAAGTAGAAACGATTTTCGGATATCCGGGCGGAGCCATTATGCCGATATACGATGCCCTGTATGACTACCAACAAAAATTGAAACATGTGCTGGTGCGCCACGAACAGGGCGCCATCCATGCCGCACAGGGTTATGCCCGTGCTTCGGGCAAAACAGGAATCGTTTTCGCCACCAGCGGTCCGGGTGCTACAAATCTGGTCACAGGTCTTGCAGATGCCATGATCGACAGCACGCCACTTGTTTGTATAACAGGACAGGTATATGCGCACCTGCTGGGCACCGATGCATTCCAGGAAACCGACGTCATCAATATTACCACTCCTGTTACCAAATGGAATTATCAGATTACTGACGCAACCGAAATACCCAACGTTCTCGCAAAGGCATTTTATCTCGCGGCCAGCGGCAGACCGGGACCTGTACTCATCGACATTACCAAAAACGCACAAATCCAGGAATTCGATTTTGAAGAATATATACCATGTGAACATATTCGCAGTTATCGTCCAAAACCAATTGTTCGCAAGAAATACCTGGAAGAAGCAGCGAAGCTCATTAACGAAGCAAAAAAACCATTTGTGATTTTTGGTCAGGGCGTTATTCTCGGAGAGGCGGAAACAGAGTTTAAAAATTTCCTTGAGAAATCAGGCATACCTGCCGCATGGACCATACTCGGAATGAGTGCCATTCCCACGAATCATCCAATGGCTGTAGGCATGCTGGGAATGCATGGAAACTATGGTCCTAACGTGCTTACAAATGAATGTGATGTTTTAATTGCGATCGGTATGCGTTTCGATGACCGGGTAACGGGCAGACTGGATAAATATGCAAAGCAGGCAAAAGTGATTCATCTGGATATCGACCCGGCAGAAATCGACAAAAATGTAAAAACCACTGTTTCAGTCTGGGGCGACTGTAAAGAAACACTTCCATTACTCACCCAGCTGATCGTTAAAAAATCACATAGTGCCTGGCATCAGAAATTTAAAGACTTACAGAAGCAGGAAGATGAAAAATGTATTTTTCCGGAAATGCATCCGGGAACGAGTGTGCTTTCAATGGGTGAGGTAATCGATGCCCTAAATGATCTGACCGGCGGCAATGCTATCCTCGTTACAGATGTAGGACAGCATCAAATGGTAACATGCCGTTACGCGAAATATAATAAATCAAAGAGCAACATTACGTCGGGTGGTTTGGGTACTATGGGATTTGCCTTACCTGCTGCCATCGGTGCAAAATTTGGCGCTCCGGAAAGGGAAGTCATTGCCATCGCAGGAGACGGCGGATTCCAGATGACACTGCAGGAGCTGGGAACTATCATGCAAACCAGTCTGAATGTAAAAATTATTGTTCTGAACAATCAATTCCTCGGAATGGTAAGACAGTGGCAGGAACTTTTCAACGACAAAAGATATTCTTTCGTGGATATTCAAAGTCCCGATTTTGTTGAGCTTGCGAAATCTTACCGGATTGCCGGCCAAAAAGTGACTGAACGGTCGGATTTGAAAAAAGCCCTGAAAGATATGCTGGACAGTCCGGAGGCTTATCTACTTGACATCATGGTGGGAAAAGAAAACAATGTGTTCCCCATGGTACCTCAGGGATGTAGTGTGAGTGAGATCAGGCTTTCCTGAAAGTGTGGAAAACTGGAAGACTGGAAGTGTGGAGGTAGGAGTTGTTAAGTTTTATAATGTGATTTATGAATGATTCAATAATATTAGATCTTCCGGTTCGATATCACAGCATTAAAGAAGATACCGAAAGATTGTCTTTTCAGATGAACTCTGATTTATATACCGGGAGTCTTTTAAAAACATTGGTTGCATCCAGGAAGTCCGGGAGAATACTGGAATTGGGAACAGGTGGAGGCCTTGCAACATCATGGATTTTGGAAGGCCTGGATCAGCAATCACATTTCGTGACCCTTGAAAATAATGAAGCCCTGTGGCGAATTGCCAGCACACAGCTCAAAGATGACAGAGTCGAATTCGTACTCGCGGACGGTTATGTATGGCTGAAAGAATATCAGGGCGAAAAATTCGATTTGATTTTTGCAGATGCGATGCCGGGAAAATACGATTTGTTTGAGGAGACGATTCAACTGCTGAAAACAGGGGGGATATATGTAATCGACGATATGCTGCCTCAACCGAACTGGCCCACCGGTCATACTGAAAAGGCAGATGCCTTTATTCATATGCTGGAATTAAGAAA
>DASSGT010000013.1:0-3782 GCA_035693345.1 Puia sp.
GGCGTCCTGGATTTTCTTTTCGATATTCATTTTATTCCTTTTTAGTAGTTAATCTCTGATGGCGTGATGCCGTATTTTTTTTTGAAACAGGTATAGAAATGCGAGAGATTTTCGAAGCCCAGGTCGAGATAGACATCAGCGGCCTTTTTCTTCTTTTGCCTGATTAGATAGAAGGCTTCCGAAAGACGCTTTTCTTTGAGCCATTTTGCAGGCGGCGCGTCAAATGTTTTCAGGAAATCTCTCTTGAAACCCGCAAGACTTCTTCCCGTTAGTTTGGCGAAATTCCGGATGGGTGCGTTGAACTGATAATTCTTCAACATGAATTCTTCGAGATTGATTTTATGCGGATCGTTAAAATCAAACAGGAAGTCCTGGAGGGAAGGCCGCACGAGCATCAGGAGTTCGATTGCCTCATTCAATTTGGTTGCAACCAGGTTCTTATTGCTTTTCTGGGGTTGTTCGAGGTATGGAATAAGTGAATGAAAATAACTTTCCAGATATTCATTCGGTTTCAGGATAATATGATATTTCCCCGTATATTTTTTATTGCTGCTGATATCGTTCGCAGCCGCATACTTTTTCAGATCTTCTGATTTCAGAATGATGGATACTGCCCTGTATTCTGGATCCGAACCGGGTATTTTCAATGATTTTGCAAACTGGTTTCTGCGCGCCAGGAGTATCTGATTTTTCTTCAGGATATAATCGCCCTGCTGGTGAAAAATGTGCGTTTCTCCCGATATCTGCCAGGCCAAAATATGTTCTGGAACGAATTGCTCGTAGGTCCACTTGTCTTCTGAGACACAGGTGTACACGAATGAATCAGTGATATGCGGATACACATTTTTCATTCTGGTTTATATTTTACGAGTTGTTCGTGATAAGCTTCATTTCTCGCATCGGTATTACTGTCGACTGCCATCAGGAATGCTGCCGTCAAAATGATCGTGACCGTAATCGCTCTCCAGTACGGCGAAGGAAAAATCATCAGCAGAATAGCGGCGATGGTCGCAACGATGGGCAATATGATGAAGACCCATTCCAGTTGTCCCTGCGAATCTGCGGTCCGTGCGATTTCTTTTTTGACGAAGGCTTTTGCATCCGCATGATATTCGCTTTCGAATTGAGCCACGCGTGGATGGTTGGCGGTATAGAGGCCAATTCCGATGGCCACGAGAAATGCCCCTGAAACGATCAGAGGAATAACGAATGCTTTGGCCGTTGGCGTCCGGCCCCAAAGACTGAATCCGGCTGCGCTCAGCAGAGTGATAATGCTGAAAAGCCAGACGATTTTAGCAGAGAAAACTTCTGCTCTGGCCCAGTCGATACTCAGTTTCAGTAAATCCATTTTTCATGAATTGAATTCAAATTTCGATCATTGAATCCAATCTTTACTTTCTAAAAAGCTCAAATTTTTGTTTCTGACTGGCTCACGGGGGTTTTTTAGGTGCCGGGGAAATCGCCAAAGCAGTACGCGAAGGGCTGAGCTTTGGAGAAACGAAATTTTGAGCCGGACAGGAAATTCAAAGTCTGCATTTCTCGACAACTTAGCGGCTAATTTCCAGGTATGAGCGATGTTTTCCCCCTTTATATTTTGATGATCCTCATCATCGCTCTGTTGATCGTTCTGGCGGGCAGAATAAAAGTGGCATATCCGATATTGCTTGTTCTGGCTGGTCTGGGGATCAGTTTTTTCAATGGCATTCCCAAAATCCATATTGAGCCCCGGACCATTTTCGTCATTTTTCTTCCGCCTTTGTTGTATGTAGCGGCGTGGACGATTTCTTCGAAGGAACTGTGGCGCTGGAGGCGTATCATCGGAAGTTTCGCATTTGGCGTCGTTTTCTTTACTGCGCTTTCCGTGGCATTGGTGGCCAATTCTTTGATCCCCGGATTTACCCTGGCGCTTGGATTTCTATTGGGGGGAATCGTCTCGCCGCCGGATGGCGTCAGTGTCACCGAGATCGTGAAATTCGTGAAAATCCCGAAGCGAATGTCATCGGTGCTTGAAGGTGAAAGCCTCTTGAACGACACTGCTTCGTTGATTATTTTCCGGTTTGCGCTGATCGCTGTAGCAACCGGACAATTCATCTGGTGGAAAGCGGTATTGAATTTCGGATGGGTCGTGATTACAGGAATAATCGCGGGGCTTGTTGTCGGATGGATTTTCATTCAAATGCACAAAAGGCTTTCATCAGATACCAATGTAGATGTTGTTCTCACCATCATTGCGCCTTATCTCATGTACTTGTCGGGCGAATTTATTCATGGCTCGGGCGTGATAGCGGTCATCGCGGGCGGCTTGCTTTTATCCAACAAAAGATATATGTTTTTGAAAAGCGGCACAAGGCTTCGGGGTGCAGATGTCTGGGAAAGCTTGTTATTTGTTTTGAACGGGGCCATATTTATGCTGCTGGGCCTCGACCTGCCGCAAATAATCTCGGCGCTTCGGTCAGAGTCGATTACTCTTTCGACAGCTATCGGGTATAGTCTCGTCATTGCGGTTGTTCTGATCTTAAGCAGAATAATTTTTTCATTTCTCTCAGTCTTCATCACACTTGCGGCGAGCCGCTTCATAAAAGTCGCCGATGACAGAAATCCGGGCTACAAGACCCCATTGATTTTTGGTTGGACAGGAATGCGTGGTGTTGCTTCACTGGCCGCGGCATTGTCTATTCCGCTTCAAATGAACGGCGGCGCATCATTTCCTCACAGAAGTCTTATTTTGTTTATCACTTTCGTCGTTATTTTATTCACCCTGTTGTTGCAGGGTTTGACGCTACCCTATTTGATCAAACGATTGAAACCATCAGACTATGCGGATCATCTATCAGAAAACGAGGCCGAAGTATTGATTAGCCGGGGATTTGAAAAGAGCGCGCATGAATATCTTTCAGGAAATTTCGGTGAAGGGAATGGCGTTTCTTCCGAATTGCACAAGTTGGTAGAAAACTGGATTGAAGAAAATCCGGAGGATAAGCATGAGAGAATACAGCCTGTGGTAAAGAAAAAGTATCTGGAATTGTTGAATAAACAACGAAACTGGCTACTGGACGAGAACAGGAGTAATATAAATCTTGACGAAGAAATCGTCAGGAAATTCTTGTTGAGAATTGATATGGAGGAAGCAAGAGTGAATCTTGAATGAATACAGTGATTTAATTTTTACCAATTTCAACATTTGCCCATACCTCTATTTCGTTACTGGCACCCGTCTGAGCCGGAGTGCCTCCCAGGTTAAAATCGCTTCTTTTCAATGTTCCCGTTACCGTGAATCCGGCTGTCTGCTTTTTGGTCATCGTAACGGCCCAGCCGTTGAGTTCAACTTTGAATGTGACAGGAACGGTCACCCCGTGTAAAGTGATATTTCCTGTAAGCAGGTAGTTCTTTCCTTCAACCTTTTTAAAAGAAGTGCTTTTGAAAGTTATGACCGGGAACTGTGCGGCATCAAACCAGTTTTTGCTCCTCAAATCATTGTCACGCATTTCCATCTGTGTATTTACAGAATTCACCTGGGCAATCATGTCTACCTGCGCATCCGAAAAATCTTCCTTTTCCGATACCATGGTTACCGTGAACTCCCTGAATGAGCCTTCTATATGAGCTATACCAAAATGAACGACAGAAAAATGCAGTTGTGAATGATTCTTATCCGTCGTCCAGGTGGTTTGCCCAAAACCTGTTGCAGCCAAAATGATGGCTGCAACAAGTAATATGATTTTTGTTTTCATTTTATTTCATTTTAGTTATCACTTCGAATTATAATAACCACCAAAATATTT
>DASSGT010000014.1:0-3416 GCA_035693345.1 Puia sp.
TTCCCTCCTGCCTTCCTGCCTCTAATACTTATAAATAACATAACCCCATGGTTCCATCTTCCATGGTTTATTTCCCAACAATTCATTTTTCCCCATAAACACATTGTAAGGATTTCCAGTCAGAGATTTATCATTGACAGCAACAGTCTGTTCTTTATCTGAAAGATTCAGGATGACAAAAATTTTGTTCCCCGATTTTTGTCTCACATAAGCATAGAGAGCATTTTCATTCCCTACTTTTACTTTTCGGAAAGAAGCATTGGCGGCAAGTGCCGGATTATTTTTACGAAGTGCAAGTAAAGTTTTATAAAACTTAGCTCTTCCGAATTTTCCAAATACAATCGGATCCTTATCAAAAAATTTCAACGGCCTGAGAATGGGCTCTTCCTGACCGCTATAAATAAGTGGTACACCATTTACCATCGTCTGCGTGAAAACGGCAAATGGCGCATGAGTCCTCCCAGGGAAGGATCCATAGTCCGCCTTGTTCCAGCTATTTTCATCATGATTGCTTGTAAAATACATTTGTATCGTATTCGCCGGATACATTGCAATATTTTGTTGCCGGATGCTGTCCAGTCCAAAAGCCGGGCGGTCCCCCTTCGCAATTTTCTCCATCATATGAAACATATGCCAGGGATAAACAGCATCGAATCCGGATACCGGCAGATAAGTGCTGTCACCTTCCGCCAGCATGAAAATATTTTTTATACTCTTTAGTTGCGGTATACATTTTTGCCAGAATGAACCGGGCACATTCCAGGCCACATCACATCTGAAGCCATCGATATTTGAAGTGACCAGCCAGAATTTCATGGACGCAATCATACTGTCTTCCATCACCGGATTTTGATAGTCCAGTTGCCGCGTATCGGCCCAGTCCTTGGCTACAGCCGCTTTCCCCGAAGCGTCCTTGACAAAAAAATCCGGATGCTCCGTGAGCCAGCGGTTATCAGCACCCGTGTGATTCGGGACCCAGTCAATAATTACTTTCATACCCATCGTATGAATTTGTTTTACCAGCGAGATCCAGTCATTCATGGTTCCGAATTCAGGATTCAGCGCCGTATAGTCCGACACTGCATAATAACTTCCCAGCGTTCCTTTTCGGTCCACTTTACTGATCGGATTCAATGGCATGAACCAAAGCGTTTGCACTCCCATTGATTTCAGCCGGTCAAGGTGTTTGGCAAATGCTTTTAGAGTCCCTTCAGGCGTGTATTGCCTGACATTGACCTCATAAATATTTCCCTGCATGATCCAGGCCGGATGTCCGTCTGTCGAATCAGATTTCGAAACGACCAGTTGGCCATTTTGACTGAAAGAGAACAGGACCACGAATTGCAAAATGAACAGGCCAATATTTTTTTTCATGATAATAATTTCAACGTTTAATTCTTTCAAAAATAAAGACTCCTTTTTTATTCGAGATGATTATATCCGGCAGTCCATCCTGATTCATATCCTTTACAGCCACCACCAATCCGACGCCTGAATCAGTGTCAATCAAATGAGGTATCCATTCTGGTGACCTGCCGGGCCTGTATTCGAACCAATATAAAACCGATGGCTCGTGTGCTCCCGGGTCACGTCCCAGGTGGGCATAGTATCGCTTTCCCGTAATCAGGTCCGGATAACCATCTCCATTGATATCAGTGAGAGACAGTGCGTGGGTTTCAGAAAATGCTTTATTTATTTCGTGATGTTTAAATACCATTTGACCGGTTCCATTTTTTATTTGCTCATGCCACCAAATCCCGTAATTATGGGCTGAAGCACTGAGCACATCTACGTCACCATCACCATTCAGATCCATCACATACATCTGTGAACAATCTTCTCCCAAATCTGCCGGGTGAAAAATCCAGTCCGGTTGTGTCACATCTTTCGGTGATTCCCACCATCCTTTGGTAATGATCACATCCGGTCTTCCATCCCGATTCATATCGCCCCAGCCGAGTCCGTGCGTGTACATGTTCGTGGCCAGATCCGGATTATTACTGATAATATATTTTCTCCAGATCGTATCTCCTTTGGCGGAAGGAGATTTCAACCAGATCATTTTTTTCTCTACCGGATCGTTACACAAAATATCCGGTCTTCCATCGCCATCGATATCCACGAATGCCGGCGATTCATTGCCTGCGTGATCATAGATTTTATGTATGATCCATAATCGCTTTTCGTTATGGGGATTTTCGTACCAAACCACTTCCTGTCCGGGATAGCCAATACGTATCAGGTCGATCCACCCATCCTGGTTTACGTCCATGCTATAATTAAGGAAAGAATTGCTGAATGTCGTGTCCGGATTGAAAATAAGTCCTTTGGCAATCTCATGTCTTTTCCAGTCCGGCGCTTCGAACCAGAATGATCCTGCTATTACATCCGGCAAACCATCATGGTTTACATCGCCTGTTGCGACGCCTTCCGAAATGAAATCTTTTGTCAGAATGATTTTTTTGAACTCAACGGAATCACGGCTTTGGGTAAATCCGCGAAAGGAAAAAAGTAAGACCAGAACAAGAAGAACAGGGAAACTTTTCATAGACATCGTTTCCCTTTAAAGGTAAACGTTCTTCGGCTTAAGGCCTAAGGATCAACGCATCATGCGCATTGTACATGGGAAATCTTCCTAAAGTGAAGTCTCCAGTCATCCAATCCATCCTGATAAGCAGTTAATCAGATGGATTTTATCTGGGATAGTGATGCAATAAAGGCGAATCAAAAACGTATTAAAAACGAATCAGAAATTTTTTTAAACAGAAACAAAAAGAAATGGCTAAGATAAAAGACAATTATGTCACCCATGGCATCAGCGGCAAAATCGGGAAGTTCGTTTTTAAATATAATAAATTCGGCACCACATCTGTCGGACTTCCGCCTGATCTAAGCAATGTGATCCCCACTAAACGCCAAAGGAAATTCCGCAATAATTTTGCCAAAGCGGTATCCTATGCGAAATCCGTTTTAAAAGATCCTATGAAAGCAGAAAAGTATCAGACCGGAGATAATAAATCGCTGTATGTCAAGGCTCTGAAGGACTATCTCCATCAGAACAAAGCCGCAAAGAAGAAAGCGGCCCTGCTGATTATTGACGACAGTTTCGTTTTGAAACATCATTTGAACTTCCGTCAAATCAAAGCACTCAGGACAATTCAGAAAAGTGGGAGGATCAGCAATTCAGATTACCAGCATTTAAATCATGTTTCAAAACCAACCGCGACGCGGGACCTCAAGGACCTTGTGAAAAAGGCCATTCTGAATCCTTCCGGGATTCGGGGTGCCGGCGCATATTATGAAATAATAGGCTCAAAAGGCTGAATAATGGGCTCAAAAACAAAATAATGGGCTCAGTTGCTAAATTCCTGAGTAATATAAACCCATTGATCTTTTAAAGAATGGAATTACAGGAA
>DASSGT010000015.1:0-3142 GCA_035693345.1 Puia sp.
AAGTATGGGTGAAGACATAGACCGCAATTTAATTCATTGTAAGTTTGTTCCCATGACAATTGAGGTTGCTAACCGCCTGCTCCTTTCGAGCCTTTCTGGACTCTATGATGAACGGGAAATTTCATCTATTACTTCTTTGATATTGGAGAATCTTACGGGTATGCCTAAAAGTCTGCGATTACTGCAAAAAACGGATGTGCTATCAGACAAACAGGAAGCCTTGCTGATGTCTTATATCCAGGAACTCGTAAATCACAGACCTGTTCAGTATGTTTTGAATGAAGCCTGGTTCGGACCCATTGCTTTTTACGTAGATGAAAATGTTTTGATTCCCCGTCCGGAAACTGAAGAGTTGGTCGACTGGCTGCTGAAAGACAGTTCTTTAAAAGGTCCGGGAACAATAGTTATGGATATCGGCACAGGCAGTGGTTGTATACCGGTCTATGTCAAAAAAAAGAGAACGGATTTCAATGTGATGGCGCTTGATATCAGTGAATCAGCCTTGGAGATCGCAAAAAGAAATGCAGAAAAACAGCATGTTCACGTTCATTTCTTTCAATGTGATATCAGGGATCAGACTCAATGGGAAACCATGCCTTCATTGCAACTGATCATTAGTAATCCGCCTTATATTCCGGAAAAACAAAAACAAATATTGGAAAAACATGTAAGGGACTTCGAACCCGCACTGGCACTTTTCGTACCGGACGAAGATCCCATCTTATTTTATAAACTCATCGGGCATCTGGCGATGCAGAAATTATTACCCGGAGGTGCTTTATTTTTGGAAATACACCATGATTATGCGACAGACATCATGGATTGGTTTGGAAAAAATGGATTTTCCCTGGAATTGAGAAAAGATTTTTCAGGAAATAACAGAATGATAAAAGCCGAAAGGATATGAATATATCAAAGAACCGTACAATCTGCTATTTTTGCGCATCTGAAAAATAATGAAGATTATCTATCGCCTTTTATCTTTTTCCATCCTATTGATTTTTTTTGAGAACAAGGTTCGTGCCCAGGGCGCTTTGCTGAGTGACTCTGCCTGGAATTTTCACTTCCAGTTCACAGGTATCATTCAATATAATCCATCTTTTCATTCCCCCTATATTGGTCAGAATAGTTTCCTGCCAAAAGCAGAACGGGCTTTTTCGGTTACGAGCACGGCATTTTTGGGAAGAAAACTTTGGCCGGGGGCATCTGTTTATTTTAATCCTGAAATGGCCGGCGGACAGGGTCTGAGCAGTACGCTGGGTATAGCAGGATTTCCGAATGGTGAAACCTTTCGGATCGGCGCAGACCAGACGGTCGTTTACGTTGCCCGTCTTTTTCTAAGACAGCAGATTAATTTAGACAAAGAACATTTTGATACGCTGGATGATGGCACAAATCAGGTGAAAGAGCGGGTTTCCACAAAAAGACTGACTATTAATTTTGGTAAAGTAGGAATAGCTGACTTCTTTGATCAGAATACAGTAAGCCACGACCCGAGAACCGACTTCATGAACTGGTCATTAATGAATAACGGAGCATATGATTATCCGGCTAATACACGGGGATATACCGGCGCGCTGGTATTGGAATATTATACACCGGGATGGGTTATTCGCGCAGGTACGGCCCTGGAGCCAACCTATGCAAACGGTCCCTACCTGAATTTCAACTGGACGAAATCAAACAGTGAGACATTTGAAATTCAAAAAGATTATACGATTCACCAAATGCCGGGGACCGTTCGACTGCTTTTATATTATAATACGTCTAAAGCCCCCGCCTACCAAACTGTTATTGACCAATATAAAAATGGCACAGATACCGCCCTGGATGTTATTTACGGTACGCAATACGGTGGAAAGAAATATGGAATCGGGATTAGTTTAAATCAGTCACTTTCCAGCCGCCTGAATAGTTTCTTCCGATTTGGTTGGAATGATGGCAAAACGGCTTCGTGGGCTTTTGCAGAGATCGACAATACAGTCAGCCTGGGATTCAGATATTATGGTATCGGTGTCGGACGACCCGTAGATAATATCGGGATTGCTTTCGTAAGTAACGGAATTTCTTCCGGTCATCGTGATTTCCTGAATATCGGAGGTTACGGTTTTATGATTGGTGATGGCAAACTGCCAAACTATACAAGAGAAAATATTGCAGAAATCTTTTATGAAGTAAAGTTATTCGAAAATCTTTTTACGACGATCGACTATCAGTTCGTTGCGAATCCTGCTTATAACCGGGACCGTGGACCGGTTTCACTGCTTGCAGCCCGGGTGCATATTTATTTTTAGAAAAGCGTTTGAATTTTATTGTACTCCTTTTTTGTCGACCGCCAGTACGGTTCTGGCGCCCAGTTCACGGGCTACCCGCATTACGGCTACTACATCGTCAATGGGCACCGTTTTATCGGCATTGATGACGATTGAAGGCTGATCTGTTTCCTTTGCAAGGAATGGTTGTAAATGGGCTTTGAGATCAGCGATATTCACTTTCGTTGTGCCAACAAAATACTGCTGGTTTACATCAATGGATACGACAACGGTCTGTTTTGATTTGGTATCACTTTTTGATTTAGGCTGCGACAACTTGATCACGTTGGGATTCGCCAGCGTGGAAACTATTAAAAAGAAAAGGAGCAAAATGAACAGGATGTCATTCAGCGGACCTGTATGCACCTCACCTTCATCTCTATGTTTGTTGCGTAAATTCACTTTTTTTTAGTATAAGAGTATAAGGGTATAAGAGTATAAGAGTGGAGTACGGAAGCATGAGAAAAACTCTTACACTCTTATACCCTTATACTCTTATACTTGTCTAGTTACTTTGTGGGTTCCTGCAATATGTCAATAAATTCAGCACTTGCCACTTCCATTTTATTGGTTGTTTTATCAATTTGTGAATTCAGATAACGGTACATAATGTATGCGATGATGCCTATGATCAAACCGCCGGCTGATGAAATCATCTTTACATAGATGCCACCCGCAATATTTGAAATACTATATTCACCGGTCGACGCAATATTGTAGAAGAGCTGAAACATACCAATGATGGTTCCCAGAAATCCGAAAAGCGGGGCGATATAACCTATGACCGATAAGATAGAAACGTTTTTTTCCATCTTATATAATTCCAGCCT
>DASSGT010000016.1:0-5499 GCA_035693345.1 Puia sp.
GAATCCAATTTGGCTCCATGGAATTTTGAAAGAAGGGATGTCGGCCCGCATGATGTTCAGTTGGAAATTGTTTATTGTGGCGTCTGTCATTCTGATTTACATCAGATTTCTGATATAGAAATCATCGATATAAAAGACATACATCCTGCTTATGATCGTATGGTAAAGGGCGATGTGAGATATCGTTTTGTAATCGATATGGCCACATTGTAAGCCTAAGGCTGAAGGCGTAAAGCTTAAGGCAGATAGAAAGTGGCGAGAAGGCGGAGATGGAGCCGATATTGGGATATGAAAAAACCCTTCGAAAGAAGGGTTTTTCGTGCGGGTGATAGGACTCGAACCTACATGCCTTACGGCGTCAGATCCTAAGTCTGATACGTCTGCCAATTTCGCCACACCCGCTTTTAAGCCTTAGCATCTAGCGCAAAGCTTAATGCCTGAGGAGCGCGAAAGTAAGGATTTTTTGTTTTATGAAAGGACTATGTACAAGCAAACACACTGTATTAGAACAGCTTTAGGCTTTGCGCTTTACGCTTTCTGCTTTATAGCGTAAATTCGTTAGAATGGAGACAGTAGCGGCTATTCCGAAGTATAATTTAACGGAGGAACAGGAAAAAAGATTGATTTTGAGGGAGTACAGAGCCCTTTTGCGTTCTCTGAAACCGAAATTGAAAGCCGGTGACAAGGAGCACGTCCGGGACGCATTTGAAATGGCCGCAGAAGCCCATAAGACAATGCGTCGTAAAAGTGGTGAGCCTTATATCCTGCATCCCCTCGCTGTCAGTCAGATCTGCGTGGAAGAAATCGGCCTTGGCGTTAGGTCCACGATTTGTGCCCTTTTGCATGATGTGGTGGAGGATACAGATATCAGCCTGGAGGATATAGAAAGGGATTTTGGTAATGAAATAGCCCGAATCGTAGACGGGCTCACAAAAATTTCCAACGTTATAGACGTAAATGCCTCCCAGCAGGCAGAAAATTTCAAAAAGATTTTATTGACGCTCACCGATGATCCGAGGGTAATCCTGATCAAACTGGCGGACCGGCTCCACAATATGCGCACGCTTGATTACATGAAGCGCGAAAAGCAATTAAAAATAGCTTCCGAAACGGTATATGTGTTTGCACCTCTCGCACATCGTATGGGCCTGTACAATATCAAGACTGAACTCGAGGACCTGGCGATGAAATACCTCGAACCTGAAGAGTACAAGGAAATTGCCCGCAAGCTGGCAGAGACCAAGCGCGAGCGGTCCCGGTATATCAACGAATTCATAAAGCCTCTCCGGGAACAGATGGACAATGCACAATTTAATTTTGAAATCCATGGTCGACCTAAAAGCATCCATTCCATTTGGACCAAGATGAGAAAAAAGGGTGTCACATTTGAAGAAGTTTATGATCTCTTTGCCATCCGGATCATCATCAACTCACCTCCCGAAAGAGAAAAAGCAGATTGCTGGAAAGTTTATTCAATTATCACGGACGAATATACTCCTTCACCGGAACGACTACGTGACTGGCTGAGTAATCCCAAGTCGAATGGTTACGAAGCCCTGCATACAACCGTGATGGGGCCTCAGGGTAAATGGGTGGAAATACAGATCCGTTCCAAGCGAATGAATGAAATCGCGGAAAAAGGGCTGGCGGCTCACTGGAAATACAAAGAAGGAGCCAGTGACGAAAGCCGTTTTGATAAATGGTTCCAGCAGATCCGTGAAGTGCTGACCATGGAAGATAACGATTCGATCAATTTCCTCCAGGATTTCAAAACGAGTTTCCTGGCAGAAGATATTTATGTATATACTCCCAAAGGAGATGTAAAAATGCTTCCGCTTGGATCTACAGCACTCGACTTTGCATTTTCGATTCACAGCAAAATCGGAGAACAGACCATTGGCGCAAAAGTAAATCACAAACTGGTTCCGATCAGTCATAAACTGCGAAGCGGAGACCAGGTAGAAATCATTACATCGAGTAAACAAAGGCCAACGGAAGACTGGATCAATTATGTTGTAACCGCCAAGGCAAAAAGTAAAGTAAAGGATGCGCTCAAAGAAGAAAAACGTCACATCGCGGATGAAGGTAAATACATGGTCCAGAAAAAACTGGAAAACTTTGGAGCCGCCTATAACCAATACAATACAGACACGCTCGTCAATTATTATAAACTAAATTCTGCGCTGGATTTTTTCTATCAGGTAGCTGTGAAAACAATCGATCTGAAAGAACTGAAAGAATTTCACTTGCTGGGGGATAGACTGGAACCGCCAAGACCACCGAAGCCACAAATCGAAACGAAACAGGAAGTCAGTTTTACACCCAGTCAGCGAAAGGATACGGAGCTGATCATATTTGGCGAAAGCAGCGACAAAATTGTGTATACCCTGGCGAATTGTTGTAAACCCATTCCAGGTGACGACGTGTTTGGATTTGTGACAACCGGAAAAGGCCTTACAATACATCGTACAAATTGCCCGAATGCCACCCGGTTGCTCTCCAATTACGGTCATCGGGTTGTTAAGACAAAATGGGCAAAAAATAAGGAAATATCTTTTCTCACGGGTGTGCGAATCATTGGTCTGGATGACGTCGGTGTTATCAATAAAATAACCAACCTGATTTCCGGAGAACTGCGAATAAATATCAATGCCCTGACAGTTGAAGCCAAGGAAGGATTGTTTGAAGGCAGCATAAAAGTGTATGTGCATGACAAAGAAGAACTTGAAGAACTTGTGAAGCGCTTAAAACAATTAAATGGAATCCATTCTGTGGACAGGTTTGATACGGAAGTTGCAGAAACAGTGAAGTAATTGTCCCCGCACGTGCGGGGTCAATTGATAATTCATTTAACCCATGGTGGTTATAATAAAAAATCATTGACAATTGACAATTAACAATTAACAATTACTTTTGCCCCTGCTTAAAAATCGCACGGATGATTGATGTTATTCTCGGATTGCAATGGGGTGATGAAGGGAAAGGTAAAATTGTAGATTATTTTGCGCCGCGTTATGACATGATAGCGCGTTTTCAGGGAGGCCCCAATGCGGGGCATACCTTATATGTGAATGACAAAAAGGTAGTTCTGCATCAAATACCTTCGGGCATCTTTCATGAACAGGCCATCAACCTCATTGGTAATGGTGTTGTACTCGATCCCGTTACTTTCAAAAGGGAGTGTGAAACAGTAAAATCATTTGGTGTTGACTATTATAAGAATCTCTATATAGCGCAACGTACCCATATTATATTACCAACGCACCGGGCACTGGACAAAGCTTCTGAAATTTCAAAGGGTAATGAAAAAATTGGTTCTACACTGAAAGGAATCGGGCCTGCTTATATGGATAAGACCGGCCGTAATGGTTTGCGGGTAGGCGATTTGCTCGATAAGAATTTTAAGGCCCACTATAACAGCTTGCGCCAAAAACATCAAAAGCTCCTGGATGGCCTTCATTTCGAAGAGGATGTATCTGCCATGGAGGAAGTATTTTTTGAAGCATTGGAGTTTATGCGTTCTTTTAAAATAGTCGCGGGCGAATATTTCATAAACGAAAAACTCAGGCTGGGAAAAAAAGTACTCGCAGAAGGAGCGCAGGGCAGTATGCTTGATGTGGATTTTGGAACATTCCCATTTGTGACTTCATCCAATACTATTTCTGCCGGCGTATGCACCGGACTTGGTGTGGCACCACAACATATTCGTGAAGTGATCGGCGTAACTAAGGCCTATTGTACACGCGTAGGGGGAGGACCCTTTCCGACAGAATTGGAAAATGAAACCGGTGATCGTTTACGTAAAGCGGGAAGTGAATTTGGAGCGACAACCGGAAGACCCCGACGCTGTGGTTGGATAGATCTGGTGGCTTTACGTTATGCCTGTATGATCAATGGCGTCACTAAACTTGTGATGACCAAAGCGGATGTATTGGATGATTTTGCAAAACTGAGTATGTGCACCAAATACAGGATTGCGGGTATCGAGACCGAAGAAGTGCCATTCCAGATGTTACAACAACCGATAGAACCGGTACTTTCCACCTTTGAGGGCTGGAAAAAGGATATCACGACAATAAAAGACATTCATTTGCTGCCTGAAGAAATGAAAACATATATTTCTTTTATAGATAGCTATCTGAAAGTTAATGTTTCATATATTTCGAACGGGCCGGGAAGGGATCAATTGATAGAAAAACAATCATCTGCCGGTCCAATCGTAAATTCTTTCTAAAAAAATTTGGAGGTTTAAAAACTTCGCTGAAATTTTACAATCTAATCTTATTGGAATATGGCACCAAAATCTGATAAGGAGAATAAGGATTCAAAAAAATCCGGACCTGCTTCATCGAAACCCGTTGCAAAACCTTCTTCTAAAAAAGCAAAAGAAGAAGATGATGACGACGAGGATGATGAAGAAATGGACACTCCTAAATCCACTGCTAAGAAAGGCCCTAAGGCAACTGCATCCAAAACCAAGAAAAAGTCGGATGAAGATGACGATGATGATGATGATGAAGGAGAGGATGAAGTGGATGAATGGGATAAAGTAGAAGAGGATGAGGAATGGGATCCTGACTTCGATGAATTCGACGTTCCAAAATCCAAAACCAAAAAAGCGGCACCGGGTGGGAAAAAAACTGCCAAAGCGGATGATGATGAATTGGGACTCGATGATGAGTTTAAGAATATGGATCTCTTCAACGATAATGGATTCGATGAAGAAGAAGAGGATTTTTAATAAGGCTAACAGGCATGGCCAAGCGCCAATTTGTATCTTTTCCTTTTTCTGATCTGTATAATATAAAACAACAGGTATTAAATTGGTCAGCCCGGTTTAATACTTTTTCTTTTTTAGATAATCAGTTATATACTTCGCCTGAAAATAATTACGAATGCCTGGTCGCCGCGGGCGAACGCGCCCGTTTAAAAACTGATGCAGGCGGTGCATTTAAAAAACTAAAAGCTTTTTCTCTCGAGCATGAAGACTGGCTATTCGGACATTTTTCATTCGACCTGAAATCGGAAACAGAAAATGTTCCTTCCACACTGCCTGATCAGATTTTATTTCCTGATCTTTTCTTTTTCGTTCCGGAGATCGTCCTGCTTATATTTCAAGGGGAGATTCAGATCGGATTATTCGGGGATCATCATCAAATCATTTGGGAAGAGATCAAAAGCGCTACGGTCGATAAAAAACCTGATATATCTGGCCCGGTGATTGTCCGGAACCGGATGTCCAAACACGAATATTTGCACGTGATTGAAAAATTACGACAGCATATTCTGCGCGGCGATTGTTATGAAATAAATTATTGCCAGGAATTTTTTGCAGAGGCGGCCAATCCGGATCCACTGGAATTGTTTCGCGCTCTGACCGACATATCGCCCAGTCCTTTTTCCGCCTATTATTCTGCTGATGATCTTTTTCTTCTTTGTGCAAGCCCGGAACGCTTTTTAAAAAGAAGAGGCGACAATATTTTATCACAGCCGATCAAG
>DASSGT010000017.1:0-2370 GCA_035693345.1 Puia sp.
ATGTACACCGCGTGGCTTCCTTTGACCTCAATATATTTTGTATTTGAACGATCATACATTTTTCGTTCGATCTCGGGTCTTATACTTTTATCTTCTGTTGCAACAATACCACATGCAGGTTTTACTCTCCACGCGATTTCCGTTAACGGGGTAATAAAGCACTTGGCTGCAAAAGCCCCCTGCGATGCATACATGAATTCGGTCAGCTCCCTGGGCAGGTCGCCAGCGAATCCGGCATGAAACTTTTCTTTCGAATAATACACATATCCTCTTTCATCTGGCGGAAGTACTCCATTGTCCTCCACGGGTGGCATGGAGCTGAACCAGGTAAAAGCGGATTCACCTTTATCCGGTTGAAAAGCCGCGACATACACCAGGGCAGCCACCTTACTGTGTACACCGGCCTGTGTGATGACCGCACCTCCCCAGGAATGCCCTACCAGTATCACCGGACCGTCCTGCGCATCGAGTACCAGGTCGGTCGCTGCGACATCATCTTCCAGAGAAGAGAGCGGATTCTGGACGATCGTTACATGATATCCTTTCTTCGAAAGAATATCGTAAATGCCTTTCCATCCTGAGCCGTCGGCAAAAGCGCCATGGACCAGGACTACATTTTTTACTTTCATAATCCTTCATTTTAATTGGTTAAGAAATGTTCGGAACAGATATTCGCAAAGGATTTCAACTTGCATGCCGATATTTTTAAGCTTTTGAATATCAATGAGCTGTTCATATTCCTCAAAAACGGTTCACCGGATTTCGATAAAATGACCGGCTGTTTTGTTGATAATTCAACAATTTCAAAATTTTATCCTGCTATTTTTTGTGTTTGCAGGTATCGCAAAGGACAGTATGTAACTTTAAAAGGAAGTCATTTCTAATGATCCGTCTATTGCCTGCTTTACTGTTTTTGGTGCTCTGCCAGACTGGTTATTCCCAACAAATCACCAGGGAAGAAGCAGATAGTCTGAATCATGCCATTACCAACGGCAAACCGGACACGGTCAGGATTCATCAGCTTTTAAGAATCGCACAATTTTATCTGTTCAAGACGGTGGTAACTCCTTCAGATTCTGACAGTGCAGCTAAGCTCATCAATCAGGCTGTACTTTTAAATTCCAAAATAAAAAGCAAGGAAGCCGATGGATACATCCACCTCGTCGAAAGTTGTCTGAACAGGAAAAAGGGACAACGCGAAGCCGGTCAGCAAAAAGTGGATGAAGCGATCAAAATTTTTCAGGAAGGAACGAATTATTCGATGCTCGGTCAGGCCTATTTTGAGAAGGCCAATTACTACGATTACGACTATAAAGATCAAACAATACGTAAACGGATTTATTTTATTGAACCCGCTATATCGGCCATGCAGAAGTCATCGGATACCCTGAATCTGGCCTACTATTATTACACCCTGGGCAGCCTGCATCATTTGATCAGTGAAGATGAAAAGGCGAAGGAGGAAGCGAATCTGTCACTGAAGTATTATCAGTCAATGCAATATCAGGATTTGAGTTCCGTGTACACTCTTTTGGGGAAACTGTATTATTCGCAGGGCGATTATGACCTGGCATTAAAAGACGAGCTTACCGCATTGCAAATGGCTGAACGTAACAGGGATAACTCTCAGCAATTATGTGAAATTCTAAATAACCTGGGCTTTATTTATTACAAATTGAATGATGGCGAAAATGCATTGAAGTATTTTACCAAATCACTGGATATTGCCAGGAACAGACAGGACAACCGCACCATTTATATGGTTGCTTCAAATGTGGCAGAGTCATACCTAAAACTGAATAAACCGCTGGAGGCAAAACAATTTTTAGACGGTATCAACCGTACCTATCCAAAACCGAGTGAGAAAATATACGAAGCGGGAGACTATGCAAACAATAAAGTAAACCTGAGGATTTATGTGGCGCTTAAGCAATTTGATAAAGCAAAATTTTATTGTGAGCAATTGATTCAGGAAACTAAAAATCCACACATTAACCTGGCTATTTTGAGTTCATACTATGCTGAAATTATTCAATATTATATTGCCACTTCGCAATATTCAAAATCATTAACCTATCTAAAGAAAAATAAGGCGCTGCTGGACACTACGAAGGATTTTGTCAGAATGGCGCGCAATTATACTCTATGGTTTTCGCAGGACACTTCCGAACACAATTACAGAGCCGCAGTATTCCATTTAATGCAGGCCAATAAAATAAATGATTCTATATTTAATGAAACAAAGGCCCGTCAGTTTCAACAACTGGGGGTAGAATTTGAAACAGCAAAAAAAACAGATTCCCTTAAGTCAAAGGACCAGCTGATCGGGTTGCTGACGCAAAAAACCAATCTGCAGCAACTCAATCTGCG
>DASSGT010000018.1:0-3692 GCA_035693345.1 Puia sp.
CAAAGGCTCAATGCTTTTTTCACGGGCGAATGATCGTCCGTCGCAGGTGTTGAACATTGGTCGCAAGTGATTTCTTAATGAAACGATCACGACCGATTTTCAATCAGGTGTCAACGACTAACGAACAACGCCTTACGTTTATCGAGCTACGGTCAATGATTCATTCCGGTCTCACAAAATTGACGGGCAAATAAAAATATACGGCTACATTTCGATGATTTTGCGATCCGGGTTTCCAGTCAGGCATTTTCCCAATAACCCGTTTTACTTCCGCATTGAATTCGGCGTCCGCCGGGAGCGATATTTCAATATCGCGAACCATGCCGTCAGCCCCCACTACGAAACGGGCAATCACTTTTACCTGTGCGCCTTCCTCCAGATTATTTTCAGGCATCCGCAAATTCCTTATTAAAAATCTTTTTAATGCTTCAGTTCCTCCGGGAAATTCGGGCATAATTTCCGCAATTTCCAGTACCTTATTCCTGTCTTCAACGGGCTCCTCATGTTGTGCGTTTGTTGCTCCTGCTGAATTTCCGCTGACTGGTGGTTCTCCGTTATCCGGCGATCCCACAGATGTTTTCAATCCGATGGCGCTTGTTTCAATTTTTTCGATTGTTGGCATTGGTTCCGAAACCATCCGATCAGCTACAATAACTGGTTTAAAATATGGAGTGGCAGCCGGAGGTCTGGGAACTGATGGCCTTACTGTTGGGATCAGCGGCTTCACATCCTTGTCCAGGTTTACACCATGTATTATGACATCCGGAACCACGATTTGTTTTTGCTTGAAAGACGACGTTGAGTCGGGATACAGATAAATAAATGAAATCAGAACAACCAGCGACATCATAAGTCCCATGGATATCATGAGTCTCTGAGGATAATATTTTCGTAAAGAATAAGCTCCATATGATTTGTTCCTGTTTTCAAATAGAAGATCCAGCGGATCAGCTTGTAAAATGGCAAGGGGTTCCATATAATCTGTTTAAAAGATGAATGAATCAGAAATAGAACCTGCGCAGTGTGTTTGAGATGCAACCTGTATCAAATTCCATAAGAATTTTTTTCATCAGCGGGTGGTGATTGAAGGTTGGCCATGCCATGAGGGGATAGTTTCCCCGCACGTGCAGTTGGCAGTTGACCGTTGGCAGTTGCCCCCGCACGTGCGGGGGCAGTTGACAGAAAAGGCATTCAGCTTAACGCCTTGGGCGTTACGCATTCGGCGTTACGCGTTAAGCCTTAAGCCTTACGCATTAAGCTTTAGAAGGGTATTTGACTGCTTTGCCCTTTGCGCTTAAAGCTTTCCGCTTTTAACCTATTTTTGCAGGCATGAAAATTTTAATGGTTTGCCTCGGAAATATTTGCCGCAGCCCGCTGGCTGAAGGAATCCTGGAGTCAAAAGCAAAGAAACTGGGACTACCCTGGCAGGTGGACAGTGCGGGCACCAATAATAATTATCATATCGGTGAAGCACCCCATCCGCTTTCACAGAAAGTTGCCCGGCTTCATTCAGTCGATATCAGCCAGCAATGCGCCCGCGCATTCGTGCCTGAAGATTTCGACCGCTTCGATAAAATTTATGCCATGTCCGGAGACATCATCGATGGCATGAAAAAAATTGCCAGGAAAAAATTCAGGCCCGAAAAAACGGATCTTTTGTTGAATGAAATATACCCCGGTCAAAATCTGGACGTACCGGATCCCTGGTATGGCGAAGAGCCAAACTATCATGAAGTGTTCGAGATGATCGACAAAGCATGCGATAAAATCATCGAAAAATATCTTCATCAAAAATCTGCCTGAACATGAGTAAACCCGGATTGCCCCAGGGAACGCGTGATTTCGGACCGCAGACCGTTTATAAACGCAATTTCATTTTTGAAACCATTCGATCGGTATTTGAATTGTATGGATATGAACCGCTGGAAACACCGGCGATGGAAAATCTGGATACGTTACTTGGAAAATATGGTGAAGAAGGAGACAAACTGATTTTCAAAATTCTCAATAATGGTCTGGATCATGAATCCAAAAAAGATTCTGCGCGTGCCGCTTTCGAAAATATTCTGGCCGGTAAAAATGACAAAGTCATCACGGAACGGGCTTTACGTTATGATCTGACGATCCCGTTTGCACGGTACGTGGCTACACATCATCATGAACTCATTTTGCCATTCCGTCGTTATCAATTGCAACCGGTTTGGAGAGCCGACAGACCGCAAAAGGGCCGTTATCGTGAATTTTATCAATGTGATGCCGATGTAGTGGGGAGCAAATCTCTGATGAATGAGGTTGAACTTGCCAAGATTTATCTGACTGTATTCGAAAAATTAGGGATTGATGCGGAACTCCGCATCAATCATCGGAAAATCCTGGAGGGTCTTGCGGCATCCAGCGGTGGTGTTGAAAATACCATCCCGATCACGATGGCGATAGACAAGTTGGATAAGGTTGGAATTGAAAAAGTGAAAAGTGAACTTCGGGAAAAGGGACTGAATGATAAGCAGGTTCAATTAATTGAAAAGTATTTGTTGATTCGCGGAAATAACACCGAAAAAATTGAGCAGCTGACGGATATTCTTTCAAATACTGCGGCACAAACCGGTTTGCAGGAGTTACAATATGTGCTGTCTTTTTTTGAAAGAGGCAACTTAAGTAATACCCGTCAACACGAAAACATCGTGCTGGATTTTTCACTTGCACGTGGATTGAATTATTATACAGGAATCATTTTTGAAGTCCGCGCAAGGGGAGTAAATATTGGAAGTATCGGAGGTGGCGGCAGGTATGATGACCTGACCGGCTTGTTTGGCGTTCCGGGAATACCTGGTGTAGGAATTTCGTTTGGTGTGGACCGGATTTATGATGTGATGGATGAATTAAAACTCTTTCCTCCTGCTGTTCAGCAATCCACGCAGGTTCTTTTCTTTAATCTGGGTGAGGAACCTGTACGAAGATGCTTTGATCTGATGCAGGAATTTCGGAGAGCAGGAATTCGCTGTGAGTTATATCACGAACAGGCCAGATTTGACAAACAGTTCAAATACGCAGAGAAGAAAAATATCCCCCGCGTGATCATTATCGGTGATCATGAATTGATGTCAGGAAACGCAAAAATAAAGGATCTGAGATCCGGAATTCAGTCTGAATTGCCATTCGGTGAATTGATCAGCAACTTAACACTTAACGCGTAACGCCAATTGGCAAATGGCTTTTCTGTCAACTGCTCCCGCACGTGCGGGACCAACTGCCATCTGCCTACTGCCAACTGACATCTGCTTACTGCCCCCCGCATGTGCCGGATCAACCGCAAACAAACATTACATTCCTTCATAAACCACAGCTGCTCCCTGGCCCACACCGACACACATGGTCGCAAGCCCATACTTTGATCCCCTTCTTTTCATTTCGTGGATCAGGGTGGTTGAAATTCTCGCGCCACTGCATCCGAGCGGGTGTCCCAGAGCAATGGCCCCTCCATTTACATTTATTTTCTGCAGATCCAATCCCAGGTCATGTATACATGCGATGGACTGTGAAGCAAATGCCTCATTCAATTCAATCAGATCAATGTCATCTATTTTTAAACCAGCCCTGTAAACAGCTTTTTGTGATGCCGGAACAGGACCCATTCCCATGATAGCAGGATCCACACCGGCAACGCCCATCGAGACAACCCTGGCGAGGGGTTG
>DASSGT010000019.1:0-6624 GCA_035693345.1 Puia sp.
GCGAACCATCATTTTCTGTATTGGAGAAGCCTCTCAGTTCCTCCATGAATATGTTTTCAATCAAACTACTTCATAAACCAAAATAAATGATGATCAATTTAAAATTAAAAAGATGAGAAAATTACAAATCCTGCTGCCAATGTTGTTGTTGACATTATTTTCTTTTGCCCAGCAGAAAATAATTGCCGGAAGAATACTCAGTAAAAAGACAAATGAGCCACTTCAGGGCGTAACCGTACAAACAAAGAAACAGACTGTGACTACGGATTCAAATGGAAGATTTTCAATTACAGCTTCAGTGGGTGAAATTGTCAATTTTTCATTTGTAGGGATGAATATGATGAGTTACCGGGTAACAAGTTCCAATACACCCCTCCTTTATCTGGCTATGGAAGAAGGAACGAGTGATCTCAATCAGATCGTTGTGACAGGCTATAAGAGTGAGAAAAAAGTAGATCTCACGGGCGCAGTATCTGTTGTAAATCTAAATAATATCAAAGATGTCCCAACCGTAAGTCCCATGCTGGCCATGCAGGGGCAGGTTCCCGGTTTATATATTCAGGGAGATGGTTCGCCTACGGGATCGTCCAACGGTGGACCTCCGACTATAATCATTCGCGGAGTAAATAATTTAAACGGGATAGGAAACACGAATACTCCTCTTTATGTAATTGACGGAGTTCAAACTACGAGGTATGAAGATTTTGCGAATTTAAATAATAACGCAATTACATCGATTCAGGTTTTGAAAGATGCATCATCATCTTCTATTTATGGTTCCAGAGCTGCCAATGGGGTAATTATTGTGACTACAAGAAATGGCAGCGGGGGCAGTAGCGATAAACTGCACATTCTCTTAAGTTCGAGTATATCCGCTCAAACGGAAAGACCCTGGCAGGAAAATGTTTTAAGTTCGGAAGACAGAGGAAAAGCTTTATGGCGTGCAGCCGTAAATGACAAAACAGATCCAAATAGTAATTCAACGAGTAATATTTATCAATACGATTGGAATAAGGATTATACCAACCCGGTGCTCAATAAAGTAATCATCGCTCCGTTTGTTGGTGGTGACAGTCTGGAACCTGTAGCAAATACAAACTGGCAAAATGAATTATTTAAAACTGCATGGATTACTTCAAATGATCTTGCACTTTATGCAGGAAATGATAAGAGTGGATTTTTAGTTGACCTTGGTTTTTATAACAATAACGGGTTAATAAAATACACCAATTACCAGAGATTTAATGCCAGAATCAATTCACATACAACGGGGTTTAATGGAAAATTCAGATTTGGAGAAAATCTTCAGCTATCCAGAACTTCCCAGGTAAATTCCACCACCGATGTAGGCGGAGCCGCAGTCGGAGACCTTGCTATTACGTTAGCGCCGACAATACCTCTGTTTAAAACTGACGGTACATTTGGTGGACCCGTGGGAGCAGGTTATTCCGATAGGAACAACCCTGTGGATATGCAATTCCTTAACAGGTTTAATACGACAAATATTCTCAATATGTTCGGAAATATATTTGCCGAAATTGATATCGTAAAGAACCTGGTATTCAGAACGAGCCTCGGGTTTGATTATTCCAATGGTCTCGCAACTGTTATAAAACAAACGGGAGACGAGGGACCGGTGAATTCAACGAATAGTATGTCGCAGCAGCAAACCAAGGAATTTACGTTTACATGGTCCAATACCCTCACTTACAATGCGACGTTTGGCAAAAGCCGGTTGAACGTGTTGCTTGGTGTTGAATCGGTGAAGGATGATTATTCCACATTTGGAGCAGCCAACACAAATTTTGCCATCCAGGATGTAAACTATTTTCAATTGAGTTCCGGTTCCGGTGCACAAACGGTTAATGGTTCTGCTACGGGTTTCCGGTTGTTATCTCAATTTGGAAAAGCATTTTACAGTTATGCTGACAGATATCTTGCTTCTGTTACTGTACGGCGGGATGGCTCTTCGAGATTTGGTACAAATAATCCTTATGGTGTTTTCCCTGCCTTTACGCTCGGCTGGAGGATCAATAACGAGGATTTTTTTCGGAATATAAGTGCTGTTTCCAATCTGAAATTGCGGGCCGGAGTTGGAACAGTAGGCAATCAGCAAATCGGAAATCTGGCTGCATATACATTGTATTATTCAAACTATGGTACAAGCAGCAGTGCTTTTCCTCTTTGGCTTAACACCGGAACAGCATACGATTTACATGGGATAAATACAGGCACACTTCCTTCCGGTTTTGTT
The DNA here is from genome assembly GCA_035693345.1 of Puia sp. Taxonomy (GTDB): domain Bacteria; phylum Bacteroidota; class Bacteroidia; order Chitinophagales; family Chitinophagaceae; genus Puia. Next base: position 2,255 of record DASSGT010000019.1, read on the forward strand.
CAAACTCAACTGGGCAACCCAAATCTTAAATGGGAATCAACAACTGAGACGGACATTGGATTGGACTTTGGGTTCTTCGGTGAAAAAATATCTGGATCATTTGATTATTACAACAGAAATACCAGCAATATATTAATTCAACCACCTGTCGCCGGTGCGGTTGGTGAAGGCCAACTGGAATATCTCAATGGTGCCAGTAAGAATACGAAGGGGTGGGAATTTATTATTGGCTATCATAAAAGAGCAACCAGCGGTTTTGGCTATGCCATCACGTTTAATGCCAGCCATTGGGTTGATAAGATTACCCAATTACCGGAAGCCGTTCGGGCCGCTTATCCCGGCGACCCTGCTCATTCTATCATCGGACATTCCCAATTTTCTATTTTTGGTTACAAAACAAATGGAATTTATCAAAGCCAGAAAGAAGTTGACGATGGCCCGGACCAGCCCGGCAAAGGAGTGGGAACGCTCAGGTATACGGATCTGAACGGAGATGGAAAGATTGATGCAAATGATCAGACATGGCTTGGGACTACACTTCCTACTCTTGAATATGGCATCAGGGTAGAATTGAATTATAAAAATTTTGACTTGTCCATATTCGGCAGGGGAGTCGCAGGGAAAACAGGTTTTGATCCTGCCAAATTCATGAATTCATTTATTGATACAAGAAATAATTATGGTCCCGGAGTGTTTAATGCATGGACACCTCAAAATCCCGGATCAAACACACCTGCTTTGTCCATTCTGAACCCCAGCGGGGGCGACAGAACCTCTGATTTTTACTATGTAAATGCCTCTTTTTTCAAGCTCAGTAACGTACAACTGTCGTGTAATTTACCGAATACCGTGGCAAAGTCTATTAAAATGGATGGCTTAAAAATCTATATATCCGGACAAGATTTGCTTGCTCTTAAGAATAAAGCCTTTTTGAGTAAGGATCCTGAAAGAGCCAATTCATTTGCCGTTTGGCCAGTACCTACTTCATACACATTTGGAATCAATGCCAGTTTTTAAAAATGCAAAAAAAATAATTATGAAACGTCACAAAATAACAATCCTTATAATTATTGCAGGCTTCATTTTTTCGGGCTGCAAAAAATATCTGGATTATCAACCCCAGGGGGCATTATCAGCCAGCGGCCTCACCTCTCCGAAGGCCGTTGAGGGACTCGCCACCGCCGCTTATGCTGGTATTGCTAATGACTGGTGGGACGCACCTATCACCAGCAACTGGGAATGGGGTAGCATACGTGGTGGGGATGCCTATAAAGGAGGAGGAGGATTAAATGATCAACAGCAGATGGATAAATACGAACAATTTTATCTCGTTAATTCGGAAAATAACGGGGCAGGCGATTTTGGTTTTCCCGGTGCATGGATAAGGGCCTATGCTGCCATTTCCAGATGCAATGCAGCTCTCAGGGCACTGAATAATCTTAAAGATGACCAGTTTCCTGAAAGAACAGTCAGGATCGGCGAAATGCATTTTTTAAGAGGTCATATGTTTTTCTTTCTGAAGGTCATGTTCAGGAATATCCCCTGGTTCGATGAGACCGCTACCAACGACCAGATCGACAAGACACCAAACACCATGTCCAATGATTCATTGTGGCAAAAAATTGAAGCAGATTTCCAGGTTGCGATTGATGATTTGCCAGTCACGCAACCCGGCGATCCGGGCAGGGCAAATCAATTGGCAGCAAAAGCCTACCTGGCTAAAGCGCTCCTTTATCATGCATACACGCAAGATGACAACTACAACGTAACCGGTATTGATATTGCAAAATTAACCCAGGTGGATAACCTGTTGAATGATGTGATGTCATCTGGTAACTACAGCCTGAATCCGGATTTTGCATATGATTTTCTGGATGGTCATGATAACAGCCCCGAATCTGTTTTTGCCATACAGTATTCCATCAATGACGGAACAGCCATCGGGGGCCGGTTAAACATGTCTACGAGCCTGAATTATTTTGCAGGTGCTCCCCAATACGGTTGCTGCGCATTCCATATTCCCAGTCAGGAACTGGTGAATGCTTTTGGCACCACGCCTGCAGGATTACCGAGATTCGATACCTACAATACCGTCGTGTTAACAGATGACAGCCTGACGACCAATGGAGCATTGGTTGATCCGAGGATCGATCATACCGTCGGCATTAAAAATCATCCTTATAAATATAATCCGGCGATTCCTTATGATCACAGCTGGGAAAGAGATAATGGAGATTACGGTGGCTTTGGTACGATGAAGGAATTGCAACTGGCTACCTGTGCATGCTTCAAAAAACTGGGACCATTCTATGGCACTTCTGTAAATATGGACGTGATCCGTTATGATGACGTGATTCTCATGCGGGCAGAAGCCGAGATCGGTTTGGGCAATCTGGCCGGAGCTCTGACTCTTATTAATTTGGTCAGGGCAAGAGCGGCTAATATAAGTCCGCTGGTGAAAAAAACAGATGGCACTTACCCTTCAAATTACAAAATCGACATTTATAAGGATGGGGTAAACATCGTGTGGAACCAGACAAATGCAGTTAAAGCTTTGCAATGGGAACGCAGGCTTGAGTTTGCAATGGAAAGTCCCAGGTTCTTTGACCTGGTCCGGTGGGGTATTGCGGCTGAAACGATGAACACATTTTTTGCAACGGAAAAACTGAGGCATCCATTTCTGGCAAATGCGAATTTTACCAAAAATAAACACGAGTATTTCCCGATTCCACAGGAACAGATCGTATTTACGAATGGATTATATACCCAAAATAAAGGCTACTGATCACTTTTGATTTCGACATATGGCAAATGGCACGGCGGAAAAACAGCAATTGTTTTCCCCCGTTTAAAAACTAAACAGTATGAAACAGTGCATTTACATATTCTTTCTGTTAAGCATCCTTTGCACAAGGATCATTGCGCAGGATAATCAGACACCAACGCCGCAATGGAGACCGGTCTATCATTTCACGCCACTGAAAAACTGGACCAATGATCCGAACGGCCCGATTTACCTGGATGGTGTTTACCATTTATATAACCAGCAAAATCCATTTGAAAATAAATGGGGTCATATGAGCTGGGGACATGCAACCAGTTCTGATTTGATTCACTGGAAGCATTTGCCAATTGCGATGCCGGAGACCATTGATAAAGACACGACATGGAGATTTTCCGGTTGTGCTGTCTGGGATAAACAAAATGTAAGCGGTTTTTGTAAAAGCGGGGGGTGCCTCGTTGCCATATACACTGCGGACCAGCCCAATTTAAAAAAGGAATCCCAATTTATTGCCTATAGTAATGATGGCGGTATGACACTTACTAATTATAAGGGCAATCCCGTCATTGATTTGCACAAAAAAGATTTCCGGGATCCAAATGTTTCCTGGAATGACGAATTAAAAAAATGGGTCATGGTTGTTGCCTTGCCAACAGATCATAAAGTCCGTTTCTATGCTTCGGATAATTTAAAGGAATGGAAATTATTGAGCGAGTTCGGTCCTGCGGGTTATACCCGAGCCAATTGGGAATGCCCGTCATTAATACAACTCCCTGTTGAAGGGCAAAACGATAAAAATAAATGGGTTCTGATGGTGTCTGCTGCCGGTCGTGAGAAAGGTGTTTTCATGCAATATTTTATCGGAGACTTTAACGGCGGAGAATTTAAGAACAGCAATCCGGGAGATTCCATATTTACCGTAGATTATGGGGACTGCTTTTATGCCGCAATTCCCTGGAATAATGTTCCCAAAGATAAAAAGGTTTTAATAGGGTGGATGGTACCGATCTCAAAAGCAACTTACCCCTGGAGAGGACAAATGTCCATCTCAAGAGATTTAAGTTTGAAAGAAACAAAAGAAGGAATCCGGCTCGTTCAGCAACCAACCTCTTTGATTAAAAATAATCTGGCAGAATTATCAAACAATTCGCTGATGGAAATGAGCAATGTGGAGATCAGTAATAAGGAAATTCCAATTGGTAAACAGCAAATGCTTACCGGAAATGCATATTGGCTGGAAACTGAACTATTAGTTGGTCCGGGTACTGTTGGCGGTTTCAGCATCGCACAGAAAAAGGACGGAAGTGGTAAATCACTGATGGAAACAAAGATTGGATATGATGCCGTGAAGCAACAGCTCTTTGTAGACAGAAGCCTGGCCGGGGACGAAAAAATAAGAAAAGAGAACATAGGGAAAACGATTGATCTGCAAAATCCAACCGAAACGATCAGGATGGAAATACTTGTTGATAAATCCAGCCTGGAGGTATTTTTTAACAATGGTGAAAAAGTATACACGACCTATATTTTCCCCGATACGGATGCGTATGGTTTATCAGCATTTGCAAAAGGAGGAATGGTCACTATA
>DASSGT010000020.1:0-2163 GCA_035693345.1 Puia sp.
GGATATGATGTCAGATGGTATGCCGCTACAAAATATGAGTACAAACTGAATGAATTGAAAATCCCCATGTTCCGCTTTCGCAAAGAACTGGATGTTACCATCAGCGATGCAGAAACAGCATTTCCTGAAAGGGCGAAGATCAAGTCCGCCCTTGGCCGGCTCCGGTTTGATCTGGAAGAGTTTTTCATAAAACGGGGACCCATCTATTTTGAAGACATTCAGAAGATTTACAAAACATTCCCGTTCGACCTGTTCGTATCGGATATCGCTTTTACGGGCAGCATATTTGTGAAGCAGATCCTGAAAATTCCGGTGATTGCTATTGGCGTACTGCCTCTGATTGAGACTTCAAAGGATCTGGCACCAAGCGGATTGGGACTGGAGCCTCCCACCGGTTGGATAGGCAGACTGCATTATTATATTTTACGCATGGCTGTAAAAAATATTCTGCTCCGGCGACCAAACAGACTGTCCCATCGTTTATTGGAAGAAAAAGGTATCAACCACCAGAATACCTTCCTGTTTGATCTGATTATTCAGAAATCAGATTATGTATTACAAAGCGGGGCGCCCGGCTTTGAGTATAAACGCAGCGACATGAGCAACAACATAAAATTTATCGGACCACTGGTCTATCACGGACCGGCTAAAAGAACAGATTCCTGGTTTGATGAGCGCCTGTTGAATTATGAGATGATCATTCTCATCACGCAGGGAACCATCGAAAAGGATCCGGACAAATTGTTGATTCCCACTCTGGAAGCATTAAAAGATACCGGTTTCCTGATCATCGTTACAACAGGCGGCTCGTTGACAAATGAATTGAAATCCAGGTACAACCAGCCCAATATTATTGTGGAAGACTATATCGATTTCAACGATGTGATGCCATATGCTGATGTGTACATTACTAACGGTGGATATGGTGGTGTAATGATGTCAATTGAAAACAGGTTACCGATGGTGGTTGCCGGTGTTCATGAAGGAAAAAACGAAATATGCACCCGGGTAGGTTACTTTAAATGTGGTGTCGATCTGAAAACGGAAACGCCTGATGTAAAAAGAATTCGTTCGGCCGTTTTCGAAGTACTCGGAAATCCCGTCTACAAACAAAATATTGACCTGCTTCGGAACGAGTTTAAATGTTATAATCCGGCTGAATTATTCGAAAATTATGTTACTGAATTAACAGCACAAGCATCAGAGGAAAAATTAAATACACGGCACGCGGCCTGACAAAGCAAAAAAAACTTCCTTAGACAGATTAAAATGAATGATGAAAGCAGTCACTGCAGACCGTTAGAATCGTTGATTGTTTCTTTGAATTGTAAATCTTTAACGTATTATTTATAACACATAACTATAATATGTGAATTGTTTAAGATAATATGATCAAAAACGCTGCCTATGGTATCAAAAGTAGATGCAGGCATACAATTTGCTTAGTAGTGCCGGAAATACTTCAGTTTACTATGGGTAATCGGATCATCGTTTTTCTGCTGGTTTTGGGGGCAGTGTCGGGTTGTAAAAATGCTGAGGACTATTTTTCGGAAGGTCAGGATCTGTGTTCAGACGGCGATTACTATGCGGCTATCGCCAAGTACAATAAGGCCATTCAGTCAAATCAATACCTGAAAGATTCTTACATACAAATGGGTATATGTTACGAATATCTGAACCAGCACGATTCGGCATTAAAATCTTACAACGAATTATTGAAAATATTCCCGGATAACGTAGCTGCAAACTACTATTCGGGTGTCAGTAAATACAGGCAGCAAAAATATTCGGAAGCCATTCCCTATTACAACAGAGCGCTGGATTCGAAAGGCGGATTTCATGCATCGGATACGAACAGCATCCAGACTCTGATAGATCTGTGTAAGGATAATTTCGAATCTGAAAACGCAGAAATCGATATTCCTTCGAGGGAAATATTATATGACCGCGCAATGGCGAATTATAAAACGGGGAAATTTAAATCTGCCTGTGATGATTTTTCAATTTGTATTCTACAGAATTACAATCCCGGTACCAGTTATTATATGATCGGGCTTTGCCGCCTTGCAAGAAAGGAAATAAGGTTTGCGCGAAAAGCTTTTTTCCAGGCATCCAATTATGGTGACAGCCTCGCAATAAAAAAATTAAGTTTCCTGGAGAACC
>DASSGT010000021.1:0-3695 GCA_035693345.1 Puia sp.
TGAATTAGGCGTAAAATTCCGGAGTAGTACCGGCGGTATGATAACAGGTATTCGTTTTTATAAAACGGCCGGCAACACAGGTACACATACAGGAGAATTATATTCTTCTGTCGGCACACGTCTTGCACAGGCTGTGTTTACAAATGAAACAGCTACCGGCTGGCAAACCGCCATATTCAGTACGCCAGTAGCAATTGCTGCCGGTGTAACATATATCGGATCATATTATAGTAGTTCGGGAAACTATGTAAGTACAAATAATTATTTTGCAACGGCAGTTGTAAATGCTCCTTTAACTGCTTTGGCTGATGGAACGGACGGGCATAACGGAGTGTATGTTTATGGCAATGCCCCGGCATTTCCTGTGAACTCGTATTTGAAGTCCAACTACTGGGTAGACGTGATCTATAACAGTTCAGGAAATACGACTGATGTTACTCCTCCCGGCATTGTAGTGACAAGCCCCGCATCTGCGGCAACTAATGTATCTCTAAATTCAGCGGTCAATGTGTTCTTCAATGAACAAATAAACCCTTCTACCGTGTCCGGTAATACCGTTTTCCTGCAAAATGGCACGACCAATATTGCATCAACTGTCGTAAATAATGCGGAGGGCGGAGTGACCCTGACACCTGCTTCACCACTGAACCCCAATACTATTTATACGGTCACCGTTAAAGGTGGTACGGGTGTAAATAAGATTACAGATATCGCAGGTAATGCTTTGGTAAAAGATACGGTCTGGAATTTTACGACTGGTCCGAAACCAACAACGGTAATTCCGGCCAACGGACCCGGTGGACCGATTCTTCTGATCAGTTCAACATCAAATGCATTCAGTCGTTATCCGGTTGAAATACTGCGGGCAGAGGGTTGGAATGCTTTTAACGCGCTCGATATTTCAGCTGTTACAACAACTGAAATCAATAAATATGATGTGGTGATTGTCGGAGACATTACTTTGACAGCCGCGCAGGTTACTATGTTAACGAACTGGGTTACTGCGGGCGGAACTTTGATTGCATTTCATCCGGATCCTCAGTTGTTACCGCTGTTAGGAATAGGTTCAGCCGGTGGAACTTTGTCTGATAAATATCTTTTGGTAAATACGGCCACTGCACCCGGACTCGGAATTGTGAACCAGACAATTCAATATCATGGTCCTGCAAATCTGTATACAGTAAATGCAGGCACTAATATAGTTGCCACTCTTTATTCTGATGCTGCGACGGCGACCATTTATCCTGCGGTGACCAGCAGAGACGTCGGCACACTCGGAGGGCAGGCAATTGCATTTGCTTATGATTTAGCGAAATCAGTTGTATATACCCGACAGGGCAATCCAGCCTGGGCAGGCCAGAACCGTGACGGACAAGATGCCGTTATTCGTGCAGACAATTTATTTTTTGGAAATGCTTCCTTTGATCCGCAGCCTGACTGGGTTAACCTGAATAAAGTAGCGATACCGCAGGCAGATGAGCAACAAAGATTGCTGACAAATATTATTGTTGCCGGCAATTTTGACCACAAGCCATTGCCAAAATTCTGGTTCCTTCCAAAAGGGAAAAAAGCCGCTATTGTGATGACGGGTGACGACCATGCTAACGGTGGAACCGCTGGCAGGTTTGATCAATATTTGTCTCTGAGTAGTTCCAATACGCCCCTCGATGTCGCCAACTGGAACGCAATCAGAAGTACATCATATATGTATCCGTCTTCACCGATTACAAATGCGCAGATAGCAAACTATCAGAATCAGGGTTTTGAAGTGGCATTTCATCTGAACCCGAATTGCAGTGTGTGGACACCTACAGAACTACAAGATTATTTTGCCAGCCAGATGCCGGATTTTGCAAGCGAATATTTTGTAGCTAATCCATTAGCTACCCATCGTATTCATTGTCTGTCCTGGAGCGACTGGGCTACACTGCCTAAAACAGAGGTTCAATTGGGAATTCGTTTGAATGTGAGCTATTATTACTGGCCTCCATCCTGGATCAATGACAGACCTGGTATGTTTACCGGTTCAGGCATGCCCATGCGGTTTGCTGATACCGATGGAAGTCTGATAGACAGTTATCAGGTTCCAACTCAAATGACCGATGAATCAGGACAGACTTATCCGAAGAACATCGATTCATTATTAAATCATGCGACGGGAGCCCAGGGATATTATGGCGTTTTTTGTGCCAATATGCATACAGATAATGCAGTTTCTGCCGGTTCAGATGCTATCATTGCATCAGCCAAGGCATTGCAAATACCTGTGGTGTCATCGAAACAAATGCTTGATTGGCTGGATGCAAGAAATAATTCTACGTTCTCCAACTACACCTGGTCAAATGGTACACTCGGCTTTACTGTAACACAGGATCCCAAAGCGTTGAATTTAAAAGGCATGTTGCCGCAAACAATATCCGCGGGTAGTTTTATTTCTCTTACACAAAATGGATTAGCTGTTAATACAACGATTGAAACCATTAAGGGAATCAGTTATGTATTCTTCGATGCAGGTAATGGTAATTATGTCGCGACGTATGCTGTGACTGCTCCTGGTGGCGCTAGTAATGCTGTGCTGACTCCAATAACACCAGCGGCAGATTCCACAGTGGCAAGTTTCCATAATTATCTGGGTCAGAATTATCCGAATCCATTCACTTTAAATACACGGATTAATTACAGCATAGCCGCAACTAATGTAGTAGAATTGATTTTGTATGATATGCAGGGAAGACCTGTAATTATTATGGTGAATCAGGTGAAGGAAGCAGGTAATTATAGTTATGATCTGAATACCGGTAACCTCTCGAAGGGCGTATATTTTTACCGGATACGTTCCGGAAATTTCACGGATGTCAAAAAACTAATTATTAATTAACCACAGATAAAAAACCTTTAAATCTTTTCATATTTGGGGGAGTTTCTGGCAAACTAGTTGACAGAAATTCCCCCAAATTTTTGATATTCTTTCCACAATCCTCTTACTTTTGGTTAAAAAGTGGTTGATTTCCAGTCTTTTAAGAGGCAATTACTAAACTTTGTTATCAATATATAATAATTGCCTTTTTACTATACATTACCAGAATTAGTTTTTATTTTGCGGCATCCAATCCTGCCTATTTGCTGTTTAAGGCACTGGAACATTACTACTTAAATGTTCTTTCCGTCTTGTTTGAGATTGCAAATCTGTCTATTTCCATCCAGATCCTTTTATAAGATCAAATTCGTGTCGTAAAAGATAATCATTCTTAACAGATAGCAATTCGTGCGTATGTACCAGAAAACTTTACCCTATGTCAGGGGAATAAAATATGCCGTCATTTTATTCCTTGCATTTTTTTCATTCCATTCTTCTTTCTCCCAAAATCCTATAGTTACTGAAAATTTAAATGCCGGGGTACCTGCATCTGTTTGGGATATTCCTACTCAGGATGAAGGCGATCTTTCTATCCAGGGATTTGCAACGGATATCAGTGTGAATGCCGGGAGCACGATCAATTTTAAAATTGACGTCAATACTGGTACCGATAAAACATTTAATATTTCGATTTATCGAATTGGATATTATCAGGGAAATGGTGCGCGCTTAATTGCTGATCTTGGACCTGGTTTTACATTTACAGGTATAGCGCAGGGACCCTGCACATTAGACCCTGTAGTTCCGCCTGACCCCGCTGCGACGGGACTAACTGATT
>DASSGT010000022.1:0-2056 GCA_035693345.1 Puia sp.
AACCCGCGAGGAATTCCTTGCGATGCCATCAAAAAATATTAACTCGGTTGCTTCAACAACTGCAGGTGTTTATCAAAGTGATGAAGGTAAATCGCTCAATATGCGCGGTATGCGTGATGGCGGTACTGCTTATTTTATCGATGGTCAGCGTGTAATCGGTTCTGCAAATCTTCCACAACAATCCATTGAACAGGTAAGTGTAATTACAGGTGGTGTTCCGGCCCAGTTCGGTGATGCGACCGGTGGTGTAATCAATATCACAACCCGCGGACCACAAAGCCAGTATTTTGGTGGAGTGGAGCTGATCACTTCCGAACTTCTTGATGCTTACGGATACAACTTCGTAGGTTTCAGCGTTGGCGGACCGATCTGGATGAAAAAAGATGCATCAGATACAACAGGCAAAACAAAGCGTCCGGTTCTCGGATTCATTCTTTCCGGTGAAGGAAGTACTGAAAAAGATCCTGATCCTTCTGCAATCGGTACTTATAAGGTGAATGACTCCACCTTGCATGCGCTTGAACTCAATCCGCTTCGTCCTGCTCCGAATGGATCAGGTTTTGTCCGTAATTCAGAGTTTATTCACGCAAGCGATCTGCAAAAAATTAAAGCCCGCCAGAACGTTGCATCCAGAACACTCCGTCTGAATGCAAAAATCGATTTCAAGCCAACAGAAAATCTGAATATTACTTTTGGAGGTTCGATCGACTACAATTCCAGACACGATTACATATATGAATACGCTCTTTTTAATCCTTCGAACAATCCATTGGTAAATGAAAATACCTGGCGTGTTTATGCCCGTTTAACACAACGTTTCGGATCACAAGGTGCGGACGCTGCAAAATCGGCTTCTAATATTAAGAATGCTTATTATACACTTCAGGTAGGTTATACGAAATACAAAAAAGTAACAGAAGACGATACTCATAAGAACAAGTATTTCGATTATGGCCATATCGGAACTTTCAATCAGTACAAAACAAGAACATTTGCTCCCGGAACAGTAATTACCCCGGCAGGCGATACTCTTTTTGGTTATGTACAAACAGCATATTCCGATTCTGCAATGACCTATACTCCGACTTATGTAGATCAGAATGGAAACACAGTTGATGCGCCGAACCCACTTGAATCAAATTATACAAGCTATGTTTTTAACCACTCAACAAATCCGATTGTAAACGGAGCTGATGTTGAAGCAGGGCTTGGTCTTCTTAATGGTGATCGTCCGACTGACGTATACTCGCTTTGGTACAATACCGGCCGTCAGTATCCTTCTTACCTCATTGATGATAAAACGCAATTCCGCGTTTCAACAAGTTTCTCTGCAGATATTAAAGACCATGCAATTCAGGTCGGATTTGAATTTGAGCAACGCAGTGAAAGAGGTTTCTCTCTCGCGGCTTCCAGTCTCTGGACACGTATGCGTCAGCTTGCAAACTATCACCTGACACAATTGGATCTTGCGAATCCACAACAGGTTGATTATGGAACTTACGATGCATTCCTTTATAACCGCTATTACGATGCAAGTCAGCAGAAATATTTTGATGCACAGGTGCGTCAGAAATTAGGAATGCCTGTTAACAGCACAGATTGGATCGATATCGATGCTTATGGTCCTGATTTCTATACTTTAGATATGTTCAGTGCTGATGATATGCTGTTGGATGGAAATAACGTTGTCAGCTACTTCGGATATGATTACACCGGAAAACGTCAGAAAGGCAATTCCTCCTTCGATGATTTCTTTACAAAGAAAGATGCAAATGGAAATTTCGCAAGAACAATTCCTGCTTTCCGCCCGATTTATATGGCTGGTTATATCCAGGATAAATTTGACTTCAAAGATTTGAAATTCAACATCGGTCTTCGTATTGACCGTTTTGATGCAAACCAAAAAGTATTGAAAGACAAATACCTTTTCTACGAAGCAAAAACAGTTAAAGAAGTAACCAATTTCACTCACCCGTCAAATATGGGAGATGATTATGTGGTTTATGTTGATGCAAATCCGAATCCGAATACTGTTGTGGGTTACCGTAATGGAAGT
>DASSGT010000023.1:0-5922 GCA_035693345.1 Puia sp.
CCCGTTGACAGTGTCGCAAAATGTATTGAACTGGGCCGCCAGATCAACTGTATCACTGCAGGAGAAAGAGACGGAAAGATTGCGGAAGGCCTTAGCTATGGTAATTCCCCCTTTGAATACAACCGCGAATTTATACAGGGAAAAATCCTGGTACTGACAACAACCAATGGAACCCGGCTCCTTCATATGGCACTGGACAAGGGTGCGCGGGAAATTGTAACCGGCTCTTTCGCAAACCTGAATGCCGTTACGGAATATCTGCTGCAGCAGAAAAATAATGTCATACTGGCCTGTGCCGCCTGGAAGGACCGGATAAATATCGAAGACACATTATTTGCGGGTGCAGTCATCGAAAAAGTGCGGGATCATTTTAATATTGAATGCGATGCATCCCATACAGCTGTCAATCTGTATGAGAAAGCGTCAGGCGATTTATTTGGATTCATGAAAGAAAATAATGCTTCCCATTTCAAACGCCTGATGGCATATGGACTGGAAAAAGATATTCGATATTGTCTGGAACCCAATCAGGCAAATGTGTTACCGATATATGAAGCAGGTAAACTGAAAATTTACTGATTCATTTCCCAGAGATCCATTTTTCTTTCAAATATTTCCAATGGCAAACATCCGTCACTCAAAACTTCGTCGTGATATGCTGCGATATTAAATTTCTTCCCTAGTTCATTTGTATAACGTGTTCTCAATTCACGGATCATCATTGCACCGGTTTTGTAGCTGAGTGCCTGACCGGGAATCGCAATATAGCGTTCTATTTCTGCGGTCGCGCCCTGCTCGCTGATCGGTTCGTTGTCCATCATGTATTTGATAGCTTGTTCCCTTGTCATTTTTTTCAGGTGCATACCCACATCAACAACCAGCCGGATGGCCCGGTGGATTTCATCACCCAGGGCACCCATATACTGGATAGGATCTGTATACAGTCCCAACTCCTTTCCCAGCGATTCCGAATACAACGCCCATCCTTCCCCATAGGCGCCATACCAGGCAAACCTCCTGAATTTTGGAAGCAGTGTATCTTCCATCTGTAAAGAATTTTGGTAATGATGACCGGGTATAGCCTCATGCAGAAAAAGCGACTCCATTCCGGAAGAGACATTAAACTTAGTGGCATCGAGGATCGGGACGTAAAACACACCCGGTCTGCTTCCGCCCGGATCGCCGGCTATATATTCTGCACTGGCGCTGGCTGCACGAAAAGCTTCTGTCTGACGGATTTCAAACTTCATTTTTGGTGTGTGACCGAAAAGTTTTTTCAGATTCGGATCAATGGTCGCCTGTATTTTTCTAAATGCATTTAAAACATCCTCCGGTGACTTATACGGCATGAATCGCGGATCGGTTTTGATATAAGTAAAGAAAGCCGGGAGATCGCCCTGGAAGCCGGTTTGCGCCTTTACCGATTCCATCTCATCACGAATTCTTTTTACTTCTGAAAGTCCGGTCTGATATATTTCCTCTGCTGTTTTATTGGTTGTTGTCCAGTAACGAATCAGGTATTTATATAATTTAACGCCATCCGGTAAATCATCGAATCCAATGCTGCTGCGGCTTTTAGGAAGGTATTCGTTTTGCAGGAAATTGGCCAGTTTCTGATAAGAAGGTATCAGGGTTCCAGTGATCAGCGCGGTTAATTGGGCAGAAATTTTTTGTTTATCCTCATTGCTGAATGAGGCAGGCATCATTTTAATCGGTGTGTAGTATATATTTTTTGCGGTATCGGACGTCGCCATATTCTTCATTTCCGGAATCATTTTTTCTACGAGGCAACGGGGAAGAATATACCCGTTCATAAGTCCTCTTCTGAAATATATTATCGCACTGTCGGTCCAGGCCTGAAACTTCCCGGCTCTTGTAATCCAGTTATGATAATCTTCTACCGTTTTAAACGGTTGTATACCTGTACCGCTTCCCATCTGGCCGAGGAATAGTGGTATGCCCTCGAATTGGTTAAACGGCATATACTGGACATTGGGCATCGTAACATTATTTATAGCCAGGTGCAGGTCGATACCTTCCAGATCCATTTTCAGTTGCCTAAGAAGAACATCGTAGCTGATCTGATCATTCCTGTTGAGGTTGTCGCGGTTAAAAACGAGTATTTTATTTAAATAACCACCGTAGAAATTTCGCAGGGTGTCAAGATAACTATCGGTAAAATCCACTGGTAGCTGATCGTTATAGCGATGATCGCCGTTTTGCGTCGCCTCAACAGGGAAATATTTCATCCGGTCGTCATAGTAATCATTGAGAATCTTCCCAAAGTCTTTATTATCAGGTATTGATCTGTCAGGATGCATGAGTTTGCAGGAAGAAATCACACAGGACATAAATAGAAACACGTAGACAATAAATTTCATGCAGAATAAATTTGGGTGCTAAAGCTAAGCAATTCATGTATTAAGGAAAATATGGTCAAAATAATTTTAAGTACAGAAATGCTTGGAATTTATTTTTTCACATATCTTCGCCGGACTAAACTGCTTGCCACCCGTATTTCCTACCTTATGCATCCCTATATCGTATTCATCAAAACTGTTTTTATCTAGTAAAAAGTGCACTACCAGCGGATTGGTACAACAATTGCTGTGTGCGTTATATATTTTTCAGTTTATCGATTATTCATTAACTCTTCTTAAAATGATTCTTATGAAGCTTAGGTACATTCTACTTTTCTCTGTTTCGTCACTGTTGATGTTCTCCTGCGTGAGCACCAAAAAATTTAAAGAAATGCAGGCCAAAATGCAGGCCCGTTTCGATTCATTAAGCGCTGAATACGCAAAACTTCAGGGTGAATTAAAGACATGTAACGATCAGACTGCAAGCCTCACGTCTAAGAACACAGGCTTACAGGGACAGATAGACGAATTAAACAAACAAGTTGCTTTCCTGAGGGAAAACAATACTCAGGCCCTGAAACAACTGGAAGACATGTCGGTGATCTCCGGTTCACAGGCTGAAAGCATCAAGAAATCGCTTGAGAATATAGGAGCGAAAGACGCCTATATCCGCGATTTACAGTCTGCAATGGCACACAAAGACTCCATGAACATGGCGCTGGTCATGAACCTCAAGGGAGCTGTCGGAAACGCCAATGATTCTGATGTAAACATCAAAATCGAAAAAGGCGTTGTTTTCATCGATATTTCCGACAAAATGCTTTTCAATAGCGGAAGCTATACAGTTTCAAAGAACGCCAAGGGAGTTCTTGCAAAAGTTGCTGCTGTCCTGAAGAATCAGCCGGATGTTGAATTCATGGTTGAAGGAAATACCGATACCAAACCATTTAGATCTGGTGTTTTAATGGACAACTGGGATCTGAGCGTTAAACGTGCAACTTCTGTTGTTCGCATTTTGGATAAAACGTACGGTATACCACCTGCAAAAATGACTGCAGCTGGCCGTGGCGAATACGTTCCGTTAATGCCAAATGATACAAAAGAAGGCCGTGCAGCTAACCGCCGTACAAGAATCGTGATTCTCCCACTGTTGGATCAGTTCTTCAACTTGCTCGAAACCAAAAAAAGCTAAGCTTTTTTTCATACGAAATCATTTTAGAGGTCCCCATTTCTGGGGACCTTTTTTTTATCGCCTTAATTGATCAGATTTCCCTTTTCAAATGTGATGAATGAGGGAGAGTGTAAAATGAAGAAATTCTAAATGAAGTGTGTAAAAGGCTTGCGGAAAATACGGTGATGCGCAAAACACGGTAGTAGCCTGAGCAGAAAGGTCCATTTTGAATTCCTACTTCTCCACAGTTACAAAGTCACCACATTGTTGAAAAGTGAATAGGAGGTTTATTTGTCAAAATGGAAATATCAGTATCCGCGAACGTTTTTTCCTTCCATGTAATTGATAAATGCGCGGTTTACGACCCGGTTACCGCCTGGGGTGGGATAATTGCCCGTGAAATACCAGTCACCGGTATTTGTCGGACAGGCTTCGTGAAGGGATTCGATGGTCTGATATATTACCTGGACCGGTGTTTTGATATCCGGGGGTGTAATCAGTTCTGCTATCTTATCAGAAATTTCCTGGGTTGTAAATGGTTTGTATACCTGACGAACGATATTCTCCGTGTGCAGTTGTCCCAGGCGTTCCAGTTCCTTACAATGATCGTACATGTCGGTCAGGCACTTTTCTTTTTTTCGTTCATGCATGAGCGTTATAGCTGCCCGGAATGCAATAAAGTCTCCCAGTTTACTCATATCGATTCCGTAACAATCCGGGTAGCGGATTTGCGGAGCCGAAGAAACAATGATTATTTTTTTAGGCTCGAGTCTGGCCAGCATGCGAACGATACTTTCCCGCAAAGTAGTCCCGCGTACGATGGAGTCATCAATCACGACCAGTGTATCCACGTCTTTTTGGACTGTACCATAAGTAATATCATACACGTGTTGCACCATCTCATTACGACTCGCATCAGCCGTAATGAATGTTCGCATCTTGACGTCTTTGGTCGCAATTTTTTCAATCCGGATTTTCCGGTTGATCATCTGGGAAAGTTTTTCTTCTGTCAGGTCATTTCCCCAGGACATAATCCTTTCAATCATTACTTTTTTCAGGTAATCATCCAGCCCCTTCCACATGCCATAGAAAGCAACTTCTGCTGTGTTGGGAATAAAAGAAAATATGCTGTTTTTCAAATCGTGGTTGACAGAATTCAGAATCTGTTCACTCAGGTTATAACCAAGCGCAATTCTTTCCCGATAAATCTTTTCATCACTTCCCCTGGAAAAATAAATTCGTTCAAAACTGCAGGCGCGGCGTTCCTTGGCAGGAATAATTTGCTCTACAGAAAACCGGCCATCTGATTTTGCAATCAGGGCTGTTCCCGGCATCAATTCCAGGACTTCGTTTTCACCTACATTAAAAACAGTCCGAATCGCTGAACGCTCGGAAGCGGCGATGATAATTTCGTCATTTGCAAAATAATAGGCGGGGCGAATCCCATGGGCGTCACGGAAAACAAATCCATCCCCGTTACCCACCAGTCCGCCAACCGTGAATCCGCCATCAAATAATGGAAGCGCTTTTTTTAGTACCCGTTTCAGATCCAGTTCTTCCGGTTGATTTTCATCAGCCTGTACGATATAATGATGAATTACTTCCATCATAGCCGCCAGGTCGCTCTGTTTCTGGAATTCTCCGGGTTCTATATTTATTAAGGCGAAAAGCTCGTCGGTGTTTACCAGGTTGAAATTGCCGGCCAGCGCGAGATTGCGGGCAGGGATGGTATCTCTTTTTATAAAGGGATGACAGAATTCAACATTGTTTTTACCCTGTGTTCCATATCTCAGATGTCCGAGCAGGAGCTCGCCCATGACAGATATGTGGCCCTTTAATAGTCCGGGGTGTTTGATAATATCGGGCTGATATTTTTCGAGATCTTTTACTTCGTCATTGATCTTTGAGAATATATCAGCAATCGGCTGATTATTGTTACTGCGGATTCGGTGAAGAAACGGATGGCCGGGTTCAATATTCAGTTTTACGGATGCAACACCCGCGCCGTCCTGACCACGGTTATGTTGTTTTTCCATGAGCAGGTAGAGCTTATTCAAGCCATACAATGCCGTACCATATTTCTGGAGATAAAAGGAGAAAGGTTTGCGAAGTCTGATGAATGCCAATCCGCATTCATGTTTTATTTCGTCGCTCAATTTTTACTTTTTAAGGATGGTGCCCAGGCGCCATCTAAACGAAAGTGAAGCGCAAAGTTACTGCATTTTGCCCAAGTCTGGAAGTGCTGAATTTTAACGACTTTATTAACCCCTGGCTCTCTAAACGATTAACGATCAACGATTATCGATTAACGGTCATCGGTCATCGGTCATCGGTCATCGGTCATCGGTCATCGCCTATATTACCACAGAGCTGGTATTCATAAAATGAATC
>DASSGT010000024.1:0-3201 GCA_035693345.1 Puia sp.
ATGAACTCATGCGATTGTATATGACCATACACGCGGATCATGAAGGGGGTAATGTCAGCGCCCATACAACTCATCTTGTGGGCTCCGCTCTGAGTGATCCTTACCTGAGTTTTGCTGCCGGCATGAATGGTCTGGCGGGACCATTGCATGGTCTCGCAAACCAGGAAGTGATCAAGTGGATCCTGGAGCTTCGCGAAGAATTGAATACAGAACTCCCTACGAAGGAACAAATAGTTACTTATGTGAAAAAAACACTGAGTGAGGGCAAGGTTGTTCCCGGATACGGTCATGCGGTATTGCGTAAAACGGATCCGCGGTTTACGGCCCAGATGGAGTTTGGGAAAAAACATTTACCCAATGATGCACTGGTTAAAACGGTATGGAATATTTATGAGGCCGTTCCACCTGTTCTGCAATCGATGGGAAAAATAAAAAATCCATGGCCCAATGTGGATGCACATAGTGGAGCACTACTGGTGCATTTCGGTTTGAAAGAATATGAATTCTATACCGTTTTATTTGGCGTCAGCCGTTCCCTGGGAGTATTGGCGAGTCTTTGCTGGGACCGGGCCCTCGGATATTCTCTTGAAAGACCCAAATCAGTTACCACCGAAAATGTAAAAGGCTGGCTCGCGGGAAAAGAAGAAATCTGGGGGGAATAAGATTACATAATTTCTCTGACTAATTGAAACACCCTGATTTTCACAATTTGGGAAGGTGAAATTGTGTTGATGTGAAGATGAGGTAATGAAATGTAGAATTGAATTTAAAATGATTAATTAAACAGGTTTTGGGGGTTAAATACTCTTTTTCTTTCCGGCACGTTGAATGAACTTGATCTTTCAAAAGACAGGTTTCTTACAATGAAAGAAAATATAATTCTCCATAAGTCGATCGATTTTTCTGTTGCCATTAAAAAGTACTGCGAAGTTCTTAGTGCCAGGAAGGAGATCGCGATCGCCAATCAGTTGATGAGATGCGGGATGGCCATTGGAGCGAATGTTTCAGAAGCACAACAAGCAGAAAGTCGACAGGACTTTATACATAAAATGAAGATTGCCGCCAAAGAGGCAAGTGAAACTTTATACTGGCTGTCGATTTGTGAGAAGATGAACAATTTCGGATTCCAGCATGAACTTCTAGACGAATTAAAACAAATCGTGGCGATACTCTCCAAAATCATCATTTCCGCCCGAAAAAATATCTGACATTTAATTTTTATTTCGATCACTTATTTGAAACAAGGCAGTGAGTCGGATAGGTGAATCTTAAGATGTGTTGGATAACTGAAATCGAAAAGTGAATTGGAGAAGTCAATCGAAATATGAATTGGGAAACTGAGTCGAAATATGAATAGGAGTATTGTATCGAAATGTGAATTGGGTAACTGAATTTATGAATGAATAGTATAGCTGAATCGATAAATGAATTGAAAATTTAATTTAAAATTTCATTCTCTCATCCTCACATCAACACAATTCCACCTTCCCAAATTGTGAAAATCAGGAAATATGCCTAAAGCGCCTGAACTATATCATTCAGGATATCATCACGGTGTTCCAACCCGCACGAAATACGAATGAGCCCGGGAGTTATATTGACCGCCTGCCTTTCCTTTTCACTGAGTTTCGCATGCGTGGTGCTCGCAGGATGAGATGCGATGCTGCGTGTATCTCCGAGATTAGCTGTACGCGATAACATTTTCAGATTGTCAAGAAATTTCCTGCCGCTTTCCAGGCCGCCCTTAAGTTCGAAACAAAACAGGCCGCCTCCATTTTTCATTTGCTTTTTTGCAATATTGTATTGGGGATGTGATTTGAGAAAAGGATATTTCAGCCAGCTGATGGCAGGATGGCTTTCTAATTGTTCCGACAGATAATGAGCGTTGGATGCATGCCGTTCCATCCGCACTTCCAAAGTTTCAAGACTTCGGCTGAGCACCCAGGCATTAAAGGGCGACAATGCCGGTCCTGTACTACGGCAGAACAGATAAATGTCATAAATAAGTTCCTGTTTGCCCAACACAACTCCTCCTAGTACTCGTCCCTGTCCATCCAGCCACTTGGTGGCAGAATGAACTACCAGGTCCGCACCAAATTGTGCCGGCAATTGTCCAATCGGAGTTGCAAAACAATTGTCAACACAAAATAAAAGTCCGTGTTTTTTTGCCAGCTCGCCGACAACCTGCAGATCAATCAGATCCAGACCGGGATTGGTAGGCGTTTCCAAAAAAATCATTTTGGTATTTTTCTGAATTGCTGCTTCCCAGGCATTCAGGTCACCGGCAGGAACATAAGTGTAGGTGATGCCATAATTCGGAAGAATCTTCGTAATTACTGAATGAGTACTGCCAAAGACAGCATTACAGGAAATTAAATGATCGCCGGATTTCAGAAAGCTGAGAAAAGTGCCGAATACAGCGCTCATACCGGAAGCTGTCGCAAATCCTGACTCCATGCCTTCCAGCACGCACATTCTGTCCGTAAACTCCTGAACAGTAGGGTTTGAGAACCGGCTGTAAATATTATCATCCGTCTCATCTGCAAAGGCAGCCCGCATTTCTTCTGCATTATCGAAACTAAAACTGCTGGTAAGAAAAATGGGAGAGGAATGTTCCATTTCATTGGTCTGCTCCACTCGCGTGCGGATCATCCTGGACACAGGGTGTAAGGACATATATATTCTGTTTAGGATATGATTTTTGTTTCCCATTCAATTTTGCATCCGGCTCCCATAAGCGTAGCAGCTACTGAACAATATTTTTCAATGGAAAGAGCACAGGCCCTTTGTGCTTTTTCGGGCTCGATCGGCCCCTTCAGTTCAAAAATAATTTTAATATATTTCCATTTAGTGGCTTCTTTCCCTTCTTCTCTTTCACCATCGATCGAAATGCGGAAACCCTCCACCGTTTGTTTCTGTTTCTTTAAAATGGAAATGATATCGATTCCACTACAACTTCCAAGACCCATTAGCAGCATTTGCATGGGCCGGATGCCAAAGTCATGGCCTCCGGTTTCAGGACTCGAGTCCATTTTAACTGTATGGCCGCTGGCATCTTTTCCTTCTTCCCGTTCTCCATCGATCGATATGCGAAACCCATCTACCGTTTGCTTTTGCTTCTTTAAGATTGAAACGATATCGATTCCACTACAGCTTCCAAGGCCCATTAATAACATTTGCATGGGCCGGATACCAAAATCA
>DASSGT010000025.1:0-7406 GCA_035693345.1 Puia sp.
GCAGTGGTCCCGAATCTGCGGCAGCAACCGGTGGTTTTATTTCAGCTCTGGTCTCACCACTTATGAAAAAAGGGGGGGCCGGCATATGGATAGGATCTTCCGGAAAAATATTTCCACCCGCTCTTCAGCAATTTGGTATCGATCCCGCCCGAATCATATTTATAGATCTGAAAAAAGAAAAGGATTTACTCTGGACAATGGAAGAAGCATTGAAATGCCATGGGCTTGCAGCAGTCGTTGCTGAAATACCAACCCTTAGTTTTACCAATTCCAGAAGATTTCAGTTGGCCGTAGAGCAAAGCCAGGTGACAGGTTTTATTCATAGATCCAATACACGAATTCTGAATACAAACGCTTCTGTTTCCCGTTGGAGAATAAACCCGTTACCCACTGAAACATATGATGCTTTACCGGGTCTGGGTTATCCACGCTGGAATGTTGAACTCCTAAAAATACGCAATGGTAAACCTGGTGTCTGGCAGATAGAATGGTCAGACCATCGTTTCAATCCTATCAGCAAACCCATCCCATCCATCATCCCGGAACCAAAAAGAAAAACCGGATGAGATGGCAAGACGATTTGTTTCAATATGGTTCCGTCATTTAAAAACGGATTGGTTCAGCATCCGTCAGCCTCTTCTTTTTAAAATACCCTTTGTACTTTCTGTTTCTGACCATGGTCGCAAGATTATAACGGACGTCAATGAACAGGCGCTAAATCTGGGTATTGAACCCGGGATGGCGGTCGCCGATGCACGAGCGATTTTTCCTTCATTAGAAGTATTGGATGATGATCCTTTGTTATCTGAAAAATTATTAAAAGCCATTGCAGAATGGTGTATTCGTTATACAAATATTGTAGCCATTGATCCGCCAGACGGAATCATGATGGATGTGACCGGTTCTGCTCATCTCTGGGGCGGGGAGGAGAAATACATCGCTGACATTCATCTAAGATTAAAGAACAGAGGATATGATGTGCGGGCAACCATTGCGGATAGTATTGGTACTGCATGGGCAATGGCTCATTACGGAGGTTTTACAACAATCGTTGAAAATGGGAAACAGATGGAGGCACTGCTTTCTTTACCGCCTTCTGCTCTGCGACTGGATATAAACGTAACCGATCGTCTTCATAAACTGGGATTGAATCAGATCCGGAATTTTATCAGTATACCCCGTGCCGCACTGAAGCGACGTTTTGGAAAAGAACTCATCCTGAAACTGGATCAGGCTTTGGGAAATGAAGATGAACCGCTCAATCCTGTTCAACCCATCGAACCATGGCGTGAGCGGTTACCCTGTCTGGAACCGATTGTTACTTCGACCGGAATTGAAATTGCTTTGCAGCGCTTACTCCATACCATATGTCATCGGATGCAACAAGAAGGTATGGGAATCCGCAAAGCGGTATTCACAGGGTTTCGTGCAGACGGGAAACTTGAAAAAATTGAAATCGGAACACATCGTGCTTCTTTAAACGCAGGACACCTTTATAAACTTTTTGAAGATAAAATTTCCACGATAGAACCGGGTCCCGGAATTGATCTTTTTATGATCGAGGCTCTGAAAGCAGAAAAAATTTCTCCGCATCAGGAAAAACTTTGGGACATGATTTGCGGATTGGAGGATCCGGGATTATCAGAATTGATGGACAGGCTGACAAATCGCTTCGGCTATACTCCTGTCAGGCGTTTTCTTCCTTCGGAACATTATCTACCTGAAAAATCCTTTAAAGAATCCGTTTCACTCGACGAAACATCTGATACTCCCTGGTTGAACGGCAGGCCAAGACCCCTGCAAATTTTATCAAGACCGGAACGTATCGAAGTAACCGCACCGATACCTGATTATCCACCCATGTTATTTCGTTATCTGGGAAAATTACATAAGATAAAAAAAGCCGACGGCCCTGAAAGGATCGAACAGGAATGGTGGTTACAGGATGGTCCGCACAGAGATTATTATTCAGTGGAAGATGAGGAGGGACAGCGATATTGGCTGTTCCGGTCAGGCCATTACATGGAAAACGAAAAACCCAAATGGTTTATTCATGGATTTTTTGCTTAGTATATGAAGTATTCCGAATTACAATGCACATCTAATTTTAGTTTTCTTCGCGGAGCTTCCCATCCGGAGGAACTGGTAGAGCAGGCTGCTTCTTATGGATACCGTGCGATTGGAATAACGGACCGGAATACATTAGCCGGTATCGTACGTGCCCATTTAGCTGCAAGAACTCTGGGTATACAATTTATTCCGGCTTGCAGGTTGGATCTTCAGGATGGACCCAGTCTTTTAGCATATCCGACAAATGTAGCCGGGTATGCGCAATTATCCGGTTTACTGACCACAGGGAATCTTCGTGCGGAAAAGGGTAAATGCCATTTATACAAAGCGGATGTTTATCATCAGCTTAGGGATATCAGATTGATTGTTGTACCTCCTACGGTATTAAACGGGCAATTTGAATTTGATCAAACATTTGAAAAACAAACAGCCGTTTATCATGATGTCTTTGGCGATCGATTATATCTTGCCGCATCCCGTCGTTATTTAGGAGATGACGCAAAACAATTGTTCCGCCTTTCACAATTATCTTCCAGGCTCGGGATACCAATGGTTGCGACCAATGATGTACACTATCATGAACCTGACAGGCGCCCATTACAGGATATCCTTACCTGCATCAGGGAAAAGTGTACCATTCAAAACGCAGGATTCCGCCTTCATCAGAATGCAGAAAGATTTTTGAAATCCGCGAATGAAATGAAACGGCTATTTCATACATATCCGGAAGCCATTCGAAATACGCAGGAAATTGCGGAAGCCTGTCAATTTAATCTTGATATGCTGAAATATGAATATCCTGAAGAAATCACAACGGAAGGAAGAACAACTCTTGAAGAACTCACTATGCTGGTATGGAAAGGAGCCCATGAACGATTTGGTGACCACATTACGGAGAAAACAAAAAATGCGATTCTGCACGAACTGAAATTTATTCGTGAGATGAATTATGCGGCATATTTCCTTACTGTATATGATATTGTTCGATATGCCCGTGAGCAAAAAATTCTCTGTCAGGGTCGTGGCTCTGCAGCGAACTCGACGATATGCTATTGTCTTGGCATTACATCTGTGGATCCTTCTAAATTTGATCTGCTTTTCGAACGATTTATTTCTTCAGCCCGAAATGAACCACCGGATATTGATGTTGATTTTGAGCATGAAAGACGGGAAGAAGTGATCCAGTATATCTATCAGAAATATGGAAGGGACCGTGCAGCCATTGTAGCCACCGTTACACAGGAACGTCAGAGAGGATCTATCCGGGATGTGGGGAAAGCAATGGGGCTTTCTATTGATACTATTCAAAGGATTTCAAGTTCGGTCTGGGAATTTACAGAAGAATGGTTTGAAGGAAAACGGCTTACCGAACAAGGTTTGAACCCGGATGATAAACTACTTCGGAAAACATTACAGATAACGCAGCAGCTCATGGGATTTCCCAGACAGCTGGGTCAGCATACAGGTGGATTTGTCATTACGCGGGGGAAATTATCTGATCTCTGCCCGGTTATGAATGCACGTATGGAGGACCGAACCTGTATCGAATGGAACAAAGATGATATTGATGCCATTGGTTTTCTGAAAATAGATGTACTTGCTTTGGGTATGCTCACCTGTATCCGTAAAGCCTTTGATCTGGCGAAGCAACATTACGGGCTCGATCTTACGCTGGCGAATATTCCCCAGGATGATCCTTTAGTTTATGATATGATATGTCATGCTGATACCATTGGCGTTTTCCAGATTGAGAGCCGTGCCCAGCAATCCATGTTACCCAGACTGAAACCGCGTAATTTTTATGATCTCGTTATTGAAGTCGCTATTGTGCGACCCGGACCCATACAGGGAGATATGGTGCATCCCTATCTGCGCCGCCGCAACGGAGAAGAAAAAGTTGAATACCCGTCCAAAGAGTTGAAAGAAATTCTTGGCCGTACATTGGGTATTCCACTTTTCCAGGAACAGGCCATGAAGATTGCCATTGTTGCCGCAGGGTTTACGCCCAATGAAGCAGACGAACTTCGTCGCAGTATGGCTACATTCAAAGCGCAGGGGATGGTTACGAAATTTGAAAAAAAATTAATCGATGGCATGATGGAGCGGGGTTATCAGCGGGAATATGCACAACGGGTTTTCAAACAACTCGAGGGATTCGGTAGTTATGGATTTCCCGAGAGCCATGCAGCCAGTTTTGCCCTGTTGGTGTATGTTTCGTCCTGGATTAAATATTATTATCCGGATGTATTTGCATGCGCTTTATTAAATAGCATGCCTATGGGGTTTTATCAGCCTGCACAGATTGTGATCGATGCAAGAAAACATGGAGTGGAGGTCCATCCTGTAGATGTGAATCATTCTGACTGGGATAATACACTGGAGGAAAAATCAGGCTCGTTCCATGTGTTAAGACTTGGTTTCCGACAGGTAAAAGGATTACGTGCAGAAGATATGCAGTTACTGATTTCTGCAAGAGCAAATAAGTATTCTAATATCGTAGATATGCGGGAAGCAGGCATTTCTCAATCCGTATTGGAAAAATTAGCTGATGCTGATGCTTTCAATTCCATGGGAATGGACAGGAGAATGGCTTTATGGGAAATTTCAACCGGCAATGACCATCCTGCCGGATTATTTGCCGGAAAGATACCCGGCCCTTCATCAGAAGAAAATATATCGTTGCCGCTCATGCGAAAATCTGAACATGTTGTTCAGGATTACGCTGCGATGTCTTTGTCTTTAAAAGCACACCCCGTTCAATTTGTACGTGAAAAACTTGAGCAGTTACATATACTAAGTACTGATGATTTAAAAAAACATCGGAACGGAGACCTGGTAAAAGTTGCCGGACTCGTATTAGTCAGACAAAGGCCTGGCACAGCAGCCGGCATATGTTTTATTACGATCGAAGACGAAACCGGATGTGCCAACCTGGTGGTATTTGAAAACCTGTTCGATCAATACAGGAAAGAGATTCTTCAGTCACGCTTGCTAATGGTGGAAGGCAAACTCCAGGTGGAAGGTGAAGTAATCCATGTGATTGTACAGCGATGTTTCGATATGACCAGATTACTACGTCGTCTCACGGAAGTTATTAATGATGAATTGCCCATACTAACGCTGGCCCGGGCTGACGAGACTTCCATACCCGCTCATGCACAGGAAGATATTTTTCATAAGGGGAGGAACTTTCGATAGTGTGGAAGTGTGGAAGAATGGAAGTGAATTTCTTAATTTTAAATTATAACTAACTATCCGCGATAATCTGTCCGGATCTTTTCTCTGTGATTGTCTTTAATAAAATGACCGTTTGAAAAATAACTCTTGTCTAATAATTAAACATTAACGAAATGGAAAGATTTATGCTGATCGTAAGAGAGGACCTTAAAAGAATAGGCCGCCTTAAAACAGAAGACCGATTTGCTGAAGGACCCGATATGACTGACTGGATCAAATCCCTCATCGAATCGGGAAATTATATCGGTGGTGAGCCTTTGGCAATCAAGGGCCGCTATGTAACTCAAAACGAAGTCCTTTCTGATGGTCCGTTTATCGAAGCAAAGGAGGGTATCAGCGGATACGATATTATTCTGGCAGAAAACCTGGAACAGGCTACCGCCATTGCGCAAAGTTGTCCAATGGTAATGCAGGGATTTGCCATCAGGGAAGTGAGACCCATACAACCATTTATTTTTAAAGATCCGGTATAGCTTTTAATTTATCTATATAAACAGATTCATGGGGGATGGATAAAATACAACAGGAAGCAGATCACCTTTACAAGCAACATTTTGGTAAGCTGGTTGCCTCTTTATTGTACGCATCCCATGATATTGATCCTGAAACTGCTGAAGATATCGTACAGGATGCATTTTCGGCTGCCCTGATTGATTGGAGGTTGCAGGGTATTCCTGCTAACAGTGCGGGATGGTTATATAAAGTCTGCAGAAACAAGGCGCTGAATAAAATTAAGAGAGATAAACGCCTTGAACCACTTACTGAAAAACAATATCAGGCCACCATTGAGACCCGTTTCAGTGAATCCTCGTTTGACGATCAGCAACTGAAATTATTATTTGCATGCGCCCATCCCGATCTTACTCCCAAGACGCAGGTTGTGATCACGCTGAAATATGTCGTAAACCTGAGAGTCGAATCTATTGCTAAAAATTTAGGCATGACAATAGATGGCGTAGACAAACTCCTTTTGAGAGCAAGGCAAAAGATCAGAAATGAAAAGATCCTGTTGGAAGAACCCCATCCGAATGCTCTTAAACAAAGGTTATCCATCGTTCATAAAATCATATACCTGACATTTAACGAAGGGTATAAGTCAACCGCCGGGAAAGAAATTTTAAGAGAAGACCTCTGCGAAGAAGCGTTATTATTGAACAAAGCGCTATTGGACAGTTCACTGAGTAATAAAGAGACTTGTGCGCTTCATGCGCTGATGTTATTTAATAGCGCGAGATTTAAATCAAGAATCTCGGATTCCGGTGAACTTCTTGATCTTGAAAACCAGGACAGATCAAAATGGAACCAGGATCTTATTCGTCTTGCGCATGATTTTTTTACCCGTTCGCAATGTGAAGCTGTATCAACCTACCACATAGAAGCAGCCATTGCGTGTTTGCACTGCATAGCTCCCAGTTTTGAACAGACTGATTGGCGAACGATCGAAGGACTATACATCCGTCTGCTTCAAATCTATCCAAATCCTTTTGTAGAACTGAATTATGCTATTGCCAAATATTACGCTGGAGACAAACAGGGAGCATTCAAAATATTAAACGATTTGCAGGGGCATACATTCTTAAATCAGTATTACCTTCTGAACATGGCTATTGGAAAATTACATCAGATGGAAGGTAATGATAATCTTGCCAGGCAATATCTCCTAAAAGCCCAGCAACAAACAATTCTGCAGAAAGAAAAAGATTTTATTGGGAAAATACTCGACAAAATGAAAGATCGCAGTTGAGGAATGCAAATACTGTGATCATTCATATTTATTTTGAAAAGGCTTTTACAATCTCATAATTATATTCAAGCCCTTCATAAAAGTCATCTACCCGGATTCTTTCATCTCTCGCATGCATACGAAAGTCATCTACATCCAAAAACACACCTGATATACCATAAGTCGGCATTCCCGCTGCGCGCAAATATTTGCCGTCCGACGCACCAACACCCATCACAGGTAGGACTGGAATACCAGGCCATAATTTGTTGGTTACCATTTCCACCTTACCCATGATCTCCTGGCTTACGGGAGAAGCCGGACCAGTCTTTAACTCCATCCTGACGGAAACATGAATAGCTGTATCATTAAGAAC
>DASSGT010000026.1:0-2114 GCA_035693345.1 Puia sp.
ATCAACTGGTGATTGTTGAAAGATCATGCTGGTGGCTGCATATCACAGGCATATTTGCCTTTTTAAATTATCTGCCATACTCCAAACATCTTCATATTCTGCTGGCATTCCCCAATGCTTATTTTGCAAGGCTTTTACCCGAAGGGGAAATGCGGAATATGAAATCGATTCAACAGGAAGTCCTGTATTCGATGCAACCCGAACTGGCACCGGCAGATGCATCGGCTCCTGCCAGTTTCGGAGCCAGAGACGTGATGGATCTAAGCTGGCGTAATTTGCTGGATGCTTATGCCTGTACAGAATGCGGAAGATGTACAGCGGCCTGTCCGGCAAACATTACAGGAAAAAAACTTTCTCCCCGCAAGATTATGATGGATACAAGAGACCGCGTCGAAGAAGTAGGGAAAAATATTCGGGCTAATGGTTCTTTTAAAGATGATGGCAGACAATTGCTAAAGAATTATATTTCGGTGGAAGAATTAAGGGCCTGCACCAGTTGTAATGCATGCGTCGAAGAATGTCCCGTCAGTATCAGTCCGCTGGAAATAATCCTGGAGTTGCGAAGATCCCTGGTCATGGAAGATTCAGATGCTCCGGCAGAGTGGAATGCAATGTTCGGCAATATCGAAAATAATTTCGCTCCCTGGAAATTTAGTCCGGATGAAAGAGATGCCTGGAAAAATGGTTAGGGCCACAGCACGCGGTATAGTTGCGCAGCAGCAGCAATGATAAAAATAATTCCCATCAGTTTATTGAGCGTGCGGTTACTGGTTTTCATTTTCGTAACCAACCAGTTCCCGCCATAAATATAAATGGCTAAACCAGCCATGGTGCCGGCACCGGATCCCAGCGTAAAAAGATTAAACTCTGCGAAACCGGGTTTCAGCAATCCCAGATTGATAAAATATCCGGTCCAGATAAACCAGAAAGGAATCTGTGCGGGATTAAGTGCACTCATACCCAGACCCAGCAAAAACCGGTCGAAGGAATAATTCAGTAATAACGCTTTTTTTTGCTTCTCCTGTTTTTGTGCAGCAATCAGAATGATAATTCCCAGGGCGGTAAATAATGCAATCGTAATCCAGTTGAAAATCATAAAAACCAGCGGATGCGAAATAATCCATTGCATCCCCGATAATACTAACCGGAGATAGATCATTTCCACCAGTGCAATGCCAGCTGAATATTTCCATGCGCTCCTGAAATTTTCCTGTACAGCAATCTGGGTGGCTGTCATGCTGATAGTGCCCAGGGGCAATTGGCCGAGGAGGCTGATGATAAAGCCGAGTAGTATGGCGTTTAGCAAGTTTAACAGTTGACGGTTGACGGCCTGCCCGCGGAATGCGGGATTGGCAGTTGACAGTTGGCAGTTGATCCCGCATATGTGAGATCAATTAACAATTAACAATTGACAATTGACAATTGACTAGATTTTCATCTTCTCAAGCAGCCTCGAATCTCTTTTGTCTTTCCTGAACATCTCCACCCCCTCCTTCACTGTCAAATAAGAAAAACCCAGTTTATGATTTGCACGACTGATTTTAAAAAGAATGACCCAGTGTCTGATGATTTCTTTCCATGCAAAAAATATGGAATGCCGGGGATCATACATATGTGTGGGTTCACTGCCGGCTCCGTTCACTTCCAGGATTGAAAAAGATTTTCCTTCTTCGAGTTCTTCTCTGCTTTGATAACGAATATCCATTCTTCCAAAATAAAACAAAGGGATCTGCCCGCAGATGTCATCTATGACACGTTCCAGCTTTTCATTGACGGATCCGCTGTCATCCAGAAACAGAGCACCCCTGGCATGATTTCCATAGGGAACGACGGTGAACACCTCGCCGGATGCCGGAATATGATTCAACATTTCTGTTTCCGTTAATTCCAGTCTGGCCAACTGCAAAATGCCCCGGGGATTGTCATTCAGCAAATCGCGGACAATTCGATGTCCGTCTCCTGTGACTTTTAGGAATTCTTTATGTACGATACCGGAAATTTTACCTTTAGTCTGTCCGGGAAAACGATAATAAAAAATACCTGCCTCGTTTTCATAGGAAATAAATTCCTGCACATGGAAATCAATCGATACCGATGAAACATAGGACCGTACA